>JAHDEN010000330.1 GCA_020628815.1 Chloroflexota bacterium
GGCCACAATTGGAATTAACGACCGGCCGAATTCCGTGAGGGAGTATTCAACTTTAGGGGGAACCTGCGCATAGACTTCACGGTGAATCACCCCATCCTCTTCTAGTTCTCGGAGCTGTTTGGTCAGCATGCGTGGGGTAATTTTCGGCAAACGCCGTTGCATTTCGTTGTAGCGAATGATCCCGGTATCAAACGTCATGTGGTAAATAATCATCCCTTTCCACTTGCCGCCGATTACGCTTAAAGTTGCTTCTACTGGACAGCCGTGCAGGAGTTTTTCGTCAGTCTGTATCATCAATCGTCTCCTAACTATACTTTTTGATAGTATAGTACAAAATAGTGCGTACTTACATTGTTGCTAGCTGCATGATAAGCTTTTCTCAAATTAATTACAAGGGGTGGAGCGAGGAAAACGTATTCATGAAAGCTGTTGGTATTCAATGGGATAAATCAAAGGAACTTACTGATCTAAACTTGCCAAAACCTGAACCGGCCGGCCGTGATTTGCTCGTGGCTGTAAAAGCGGTCGCCATTAATCCGGCCGATCTTGGGGCCAGCCAGCGCCCTCCGGCTAATACAAGTGTACCGATGATTTTAGGGTTTGATGCGGCCGGTGTGGTTGAAGCGGTTGGCCCAGATGTTCAGCTGTTTAAACCGGGGGATGAGGTTTACTATGCCGGTGATATGAACCGGCCGGGCTCAAACGCTGAGTTTCAGCTGGTTGATGAGCGTATCGTGGGAAAGAAACCAAATACATTGAGTTTTTCGCAGGCTGCCGCTTTACCTTTAACTGCTATTACCGCTTATGAAGGCTTTTTTGATCGGCTAAAAATAGATGTGAAAGGTGGTAACACAGGAGAGTCGCTCCTGATCATCGGGGGGGCCGGTGGTGTTGGATCAATTGGAATTCAGCTGGCAAAAATTGCTGGCCTGAACGTGATCGCTACCGCCTCACGGCCGGAAACGATTGAGTGGGTTCGAGACTTGGGAGCAGACCATGTGATTAATCATCGTGAACCGTTGCGGCCGCAGATTGAAGCATTGGGGATGCAGTTTGTGGATCACATTGCTGTGTTTAACAGCATGGACAAACATTCAGATGCGGTGACTGATCTCATACGGCCGCAGGGGATGATTGTCTCGATTGTGGGTCCACCTCAGGCGGAGCATCTGGAACGCTTTATGTTTAAGTCGGCAGGGTTTGTTGCGGAACTGATGTTTACTCGGTCGATGTTTCAGACCCCAGATATGATTGAACAACATCGTTTGCTAAATCTAATTGCTGATTGGATTGATCATGGTTGTGTGCGTACCACGATTAACGAGGTGATTTCACCCATCAATGCTGAAAATGTAAAACAGGCCCATGCCTTAGTCGCGGCCGGTAGCTCTATCGGCAAAGTTGTATTATCAGGCTGGTAGAAACTGTTTCATGCAGGGGCAGCGTTAGGAAAAGGAAAACGAGGAAATGAACCAAAAAACTTTACCGATTATTTTGTTAAATATCGTGAACGGTATTGGGAGCACGCTTCTCACGGCCGTCTTGCCCTTTGTTATTCGCGACTTTGGGTTTAGCGACTCTATCTATGGGGTTTTGATGGCCGTCTACCCGGCCTGCCAGTTTTTTGGCTCACCCATTTTGGGGGCAATGAGCGATCACTACGGCCGCAAGCCGGTTTTACTCATTACCCAAGCGGGTACTCTGCTTAGCTGGATCGTTTTTGCCCTGTCCTATTTTGCTGGGAGCGCCACGTTGGCCTTGTGGGTTATTGTTTTGTCTCGAATTGTGGATGGGTTGACCGGGGGAAATCAGTCTGTGGCAAATGCGTATTTGGCTGACAGCACCAATGATGAAGAGCGAACCAAAGTGTTCTCGTTTATGGGGGCATCGATGGCGGTTGCCCTGATGATCGGCCCGTCTATCGGAAGTTTTTCGGCGGCCGGATCTATCGGCTACTTAGGAACCGCCATTTTTGCGACCGCGCTATCGGCCGTTACGCTGATCATGATGTATCGGATGCTCAGTGAATCATTGGCCCCAGAAGCACGCACAGAAACGATGGACCTCAACCCACTCCATCAGCTTAATCTTGTCGGCAAAATCCGCAATTTGTGGCACGTTCGCTCCCTGTCTCGCATGTTTGCGGTACGCACCATTTTTAATTTGATTTTTGGTGCCTACTCCACCATCAGCGTCTTGTGGTATGCAGATCGTTTAGGATTAAATCAAACCCAAGTTGGATTGATGCTTTTGGTGATTGGTGCGTTTTTAATCGTCAATGAACTGCTTGTGTTGCCACAGCTTGAAAAGCGCTTCGGGGATTTGGGCACGCTCATTATCGGATTTGCTCTGACACCTCTTGGGCTGGTCTTGATCCGCTTCCCTGAAAATGTGTGGGTTTATCTTGTATTCGCCTATGTTCTTAACATCGGAGCCGCCTTGACCTTTCCTACGATTCAATCTGTCACGACAAAGCTGGCAGATGAACGCCAAGAGGGTGAAGTGCAGGGGATTGATACGTCTGTGGGGGCGGTGGCTTCAGCCGTTGCACCGATTTTGGCTGGAGCCATCTATGATCGATCTGGGGGAACGACGTTTATCATCTTGGCCGTTGTGGCTGTGCTTGGTCTAATCTTTTTGGTTGAAAGCCGGAAAGTTATTGCAGATGAGCTTCCGCACTCTGAGATTTTGCCAGAGGCAAAAGTGCGCGAAAGCCATGTAGGCTGATTGCTAAGATCGGCTGATTATTAATGTATTAGCAAAAGAAAACACAACTTGACGTTTGTGGTAGCAAATGTGTATTTTAAATAACGTTGAGTGCCATGACTCGTTGGACGAGAGGTGGTCTCTAAAACTACTACAAGCGAGTTCGAT
>JAHDEN010000007.1 GCA_020628815.1 Chloroflexota bacterium
GCGCTTTCTTGTCCTTGGTTTGCATTAAGTGTGATATAGCTTGAATTTTTCATTTTTAGTTCTCCTGCGGCCGGTCGGCCGTTTGTTTTATTTGATGGACAGAACTGTATTCCTTCGGGTAACCCGAAAGTCAAGGACCAAATTCAAAACAAACCAAAAATGATGCGGCCACCTCTGGAAAATCCCTCTAAATTGATTGAAAACAAATCTGACAAATTAAAATTCATCCACGCACATCTGCTTGCATCCGCGGCTAAATTACCAGTGCCACCTAAGAAGATGACTTGATTGGAAACTGAAGCTCAACCAAGGCTCGATCTTTGTTTTCAGGGTCCGGCGGGGTGATGTACAGCTTACGGATCGGACCTGAAATTTGATAGTTATTGTCCTCCATCCATTTGCCAACCCCCTCATACACATGGAACAAAATATGATGCTCTTCGTGCTGAATCACCGTCGCCATTTCATCCACTTCCGGCAATTCTCGCATGGCCAGTGTCCCCACGTTTTCAATTTCAACTTTTTTATCGATCGGTTTTGCCATGACAAACCCGGCTTCCAGATCAACATCTTCGTCTTTGTAGTTATCGTGCGGGAAAATGGCTGTAAACTGCTTGATTTGTTTTGATTTAAACGCAGACCCCACTTTATTTGTGATCGCTCGAACCACGTCCGGCCCCTCATCTAAAAAGCGCATGCGGCAGTTGGTTGACAGGTAGGGTTGAGTCGGAATGCTTTTGACCACGATGTCTAGCCCATCTGCATCTTTGCTTTCAAGCTGATTTAATCGGGCCTCAACACGATTCAAGCGTGATATTTCAGCCTGAATCATCTGCTCGATTTTAGATTTTTGATTGGTCAACAAAGAGCGCATTTCGGTCGGTGAAACATTGTCGGACATCATGGCGCTAATCTCATCTAAAGAAAGACCGAGGTCTTTCAAGGCCATGATCCGATTTAAATCAGCCAGCTGATGGGCGCTGTAGTAACGATAGCTGGTCCATTCATCTACGTGAGCCGGTTTTAGCAGGCCGATGTCGTCGTAATGGCGAAGTAAATGGCCTGACACCTGTGCAATTTGGGAGAACTCTCCGATTCTAAACATATTTCACTAGTCTAATTTTTGATGATGAATGACACCATAAGCGAGGATCATACTTTAGTCATTCCTCTACAAACAGTTAATCTTTTTGAGGTTTTTTTCGAGGCTTCCGAATCGGCAGGGCCTCTTTTGCATCCGGCCGTGGCGCCGTCTCAATCCCGTAAAATGTCACATTTTTTTGGTTAGATGGGGCTGTGCGGTCCGGCCGTAGATCGCGCTCATTCGTCTTTTTTGGCGTTTCTATCTGCTCACCCCGCCATTCATGGTTCCACCACCAGTTCCAGTCTGATACCCGCTTGCCATAGTCAAGCGCATCATCCAGCCAAATCAAGAACTTGTGGCTGGCAGGCACATTGATGGCAAACCAGAGCGCCAGCCGATGCTGAAACAATCCCTTTTTATTGAAGTGGCACACCTTCATACAGCGGCCGCAGCCGGACCCGGCCGGGTTGCTCACCCGATAGCGCGTACACGCCTCCACATCCGGCTTCCACATTTCGTACCCGTTAAACATCACCTTATCCCCAAACGAGATCGCCCCACACGGACATTCACGGGCGCATTTCAGGCAACTGTCGCAAAACTTCTGCAAATTAAAATCGATCGGTTTGTCCACTGCCAATTCAAGATTGGTGGTCACCACCGAAGATTTGAATCGCGGCCCTAAAAACGGGTTAAGCACCACCTCACCAATCCGGCTGAGTTCACCCAATCCCGCCTGCAAAATGAGCGGCAGATGCAACACATCGCTATCGCTGTTGGTGTGGGACTGGGCTTCAATGCCCAGCTCGTTGAGATAGCTGGCCACAACGGTTGCCACCTCGGAGCCACGCAGATAGGCCCGATAGCTTTGCGACGCGCTAATCCAATCATCCCCCGATGAACCGGCCATCGTTTCGTACCCCTGATCGATGAGCATAACGATGGCGTATTTATGGCGCGGCGGAATCTCGTTCCCATCTAGATCATGGGAGTACCACGCATAGTCTGGCACTTTGCAAATCCCCACAATGTCGGCGTCCATAAAGTGGGCCAGCGCTTTTAGATGGTTTGAACGTTCGGTAAGATCGGCCGGAAGTTCGGGCGATTGACCATTCGGCTCACCCCGTTGCAAAGGGGTGATGGCTCCCATCACTTTGCCAAAGGCGCGGTTGAGCGGCACTTTCCCCACAAATCGGCGTAGCTCTTTTTGCTGCTTGGCGCCTAAATCCCCCCGAGCCGAGCGCACAAAAAAGTTGGCCCGCTTGGGCATACGCGGCACGTCGTTGGTGATTTTAGTCGTTGGCTCATCTACCCGTTTTATCGCTTCCATCGGGTATTGGCCCAAATGCATCGGCCGGTTTTTGCGGTTGAAAAGTGAGCTAAAAAATGACATAGGCAATTGTAGACGGGATCACTATATTGGGAAAGAAACTTGACTTCACGCACAGAACATGTATTCTGTTTAAGGGGACGTGCGATTTAGCTTTCGACGTTGTCGTGTGTACAACCCGAAGAAAAGGAAAACAGAAATGCCTAAAGAAAAAACCGACCCAAAAATTGTATTTGAAGCCTTAAAACCGATGTTGGCCAAACACGCAGGCAACTTAGCAGTTGTAACTGATTCTGAAGACAACTACTATTTAGACACCAACCATATCCAGAAAAATAAAAAGCCACTTTACTTCGGCTCTGCCAAATTACGGGCGAAATACGTAAGCTTTTATCTGATGCCGGTTTATCTACAGCCGGAACTGCTTGCAGATATGAGTGAAGGGCTCAAGAAGCGGATGCAGGGCAAATCTTGCTTTAACTTCAAAGAAATCGACCAAGAATTGTTTGCTGAGCTTGAGGGGCTGGTGGATGCAGGCTACCAATCATACGCAGAACAAGGGTTTGTCCCTTAGACCTGTGTGTGGGCCTCCAGTGGCAAGCCTGTCGCTAAATTCCTGCCCCTGTCTTCACAGGGATGATGACACATCGCCTACAAAAAACTGCCCCTTAAAGATGCTAGTCTTCTGATAACAGGATCTTTTCAGCCAGCTTAAATTTTAAGACAAAGCGAAACCCGATAAACCAAACAGCGAGCACACCGGCCAGAACACCCCACGCCCATTCTGGCGTCTCCACAATCCCAAATCGATCTTGAATCACGTTCAGTTCAAGAACAAGAACGTAGGTGATGATCAACCCGATCGCCATCAGCGCCGGCCGTTTGTCTGGCGTCACCGGCCGCCACACCGCAAAAAACTGGAACGGTGGATAGAGAAACAGAATCATCAGCATCGTTGCTAGCGACAAAAAGTTTGACAAATTGGTTTGACTGATAAACGTAATCACCACTTCTTCAAACTCAGCATCAACACCATAAACTAGCCCGGTCGTTTCCTCAAACCGCTCAACAAGCCGATCGGGCAACCCATCAGAAATCTCGTCTGTAATTTCAAAATCGTAATAGACGTAAAATCCAACCGCAAACAGCATCGTAAAAACGGCAAACGGCAAAACGAAGGTCAACACTGAATGGAGCAAAGACTCATCCCGATCTTTGGCCGGGGCAAACAGGGTGAGCAGAAAAGCTGGGATACCCACGCTAAACGCGGTCAAACCTAGCTGTGATGGCTCAAATGGAAAGGTAAGGCCGATCATCATAACGGCGATGATCACCAGGGCGTAACACAGCCCTCGAGCGGCCAGCAGGTAGGTCGCATCCCGAATACCGTTGACCATCTTCTTGCCCTGTGTTAAAGCGGGAATCAGGGCCGCATACGAATCATCTAGCAGAACCATATCAGCCACGTTCCGGGTTGCGTTGCTCCCGCTCTGCATGGCGATCCCCAAATTGGCCTTTTTAAGCGACAAAACATCGTTGACCCCGTCCCCGATCATCGCCACATAGTGATCTTTTTCAACGAGAGTTGAGACGACTAACTGTTTTTGCTCTGGATTCATCCGGCCGAAAATCGCTGTTTCTTCGATTGTTTCAGCTAACTCGTCTGGCTCCATGGCGGATAGTTGTGAGCCGGATATCGCCTTGGGGTTTTCAAAACCGGCCTGTTTGGCCAAAGCCGCCACCGTGTCTGGATTATCGCCTGACAAGATTTTTAGTTTGATCCCTAAGTCTGCAAATTCAGCCAGCGTTTCAGCCGCATGCGGCCGGAGTTCATTCTGTAAACTGATGAGGCCTAACGGGGTTAGCTTTGGCAATTTTCCCCCATCCTCCCCCTGACCCAAACTGGTCACCTCATCAAAACTAGCAAACAATAAAACCCGATACCCTTGCTTGACTAAACCGGTGGCCGTTTCACGTAGCTCATCGATCAACGCATCTTGATCCGAGTCAAGGAAGGGCCATAAAGAGCCAACAGCACCCATCGCAAACGTCCCGCTCATGTCGGGTTGATCAAACGCCATCGCGCTCCAGCCTCGGCCGGATGAAAATGTTATTTCGCTGGTCGGCTGTAGCGGGATTCCCGTTGTGCCATCGATTATCGCTTTGTTGGTCGAATTACTTAATGAGGCACTGCGAGAGTATCGGCCGATTAGCGAAGCCACACGCTCCTGCGATTCTGGTCCGATTGGTATGATCACATCCAACAGCATCCGGTTGGCCGTTAGGGTTCCTGTTTTGTCCATGCACAACACATCGACATGGTGCAGCGACTCAACGGCGTTACTTTGCTGAACCAAGGCTCCCTGTTGGGCGATTTTTGCGCTGCCCAAGGCGTAGGTAACGGCCACCGTTAAAAACAGTCCGTACGGAACCAATCCCGTAATCACGGCCGTCGCTTTGATATTTTCCAGAAGGGTAAACCCCTGCACAAATCCGGCGATGTAGAAAATGGCACCCATGATCAAGGCGATCACCATAATCAACCGAACAATGTAATTCACCTGCTTTTGCAGCGGCGTCTGCATCGGCTCAAACGTACGTGCCGCAACTGTCAGCTGGTTGGCAAAACAGTCTTCACCCACTTTGTCTGCCCGATAGTAGCCATCCCCAGAAATACAAAAGCTCCCAGATAAAATCTCGTCCCCAACTACTTTATGGATGTGATCCGCCTCTCCAGTGATCAGCGTTTCATCCATTTCTAGCATATTTGAGTTCAGAAGCTTCCCATCCACAACGGCCTGATCCCCTGCTTGGAGTCGAATCACGTCCCCTTCAACAAGCTCGGTCGTTGCGATTTCTTGTTCTTGCTGGTTGCGTAACACAACCACGCGGGGCAGAGCAAAGATCGAAATTTTGTCTAACTGGTGCTTGGCTCGAATCTCTTGCAGGGTCCCAATCAGCGCATTAACAAGACCAACGCTGAACGTGATTTGAGCATCTTGCCACTGCCCCAAAATGATCAGGATGATGCAAATTGAAAAGAGGACAAGGCTAAAGAATGAGAACAGATTATGGTGAATAATGTCCCAGTAAGTCCGGCCGGATGCTTGCAGCTCCACATTCTTTTTTCCGGCCGCCTGTTGCGCTTTAACTTGCTGATCGGTTAATCCAACCAAAACACTCATATCACTTTCCCTAAACCCGATGTTTGTTTTGATGAGTATAGGCGAATAACCCAATTATGGTTACTCATTTTGCTAAGTTTTACTTAAAAGATTTAAGTCCCAATAAGGTGGATGGCCAAAATGATTGGCAAAGTAATCGATGAAGGCCCGAACCTTTGGTGCCAGCAGCCTAGAACTTGGATATACGGCCCAAATCGCTGTATCTGACGCAATCGGATAATCGGCTAAAACTTGTACCAGTTCCCCACGTTGTAATTGTTGATACACGCTCCAAGTTGAGTTAAGAGCAATGCCCAGCCCGGCCACACAGGCTTCTCGCACCGCTGTCCCGTTGTCGGTTCTGAACCGGCCGTCAATCTTTATCGAAGAGATCCCTTTTTCAGTTCTAAACGTCCAATTTTCAAGTCCGGTCAAAACAATGCATTGATGGTTTGCTAAATCTTGCGGTGCCTCAGGCTCCCCAAACGATGCCAAATAATCGGGAGACGCTGTCAGAATCCTGTTATCTGTTGCCAATTGACGGGCCACAAAGGTTGAGTCATTCAAGGCCGCATTCCGAATGGCGATATCAAAGCCACCTTCAACCAAATCGACAATCGAATCTGTTAAACGCAGGTCTAGCGTTAGATCGGGATAACGGGTTAAAAACTCTTTAACGGCCGGCAGGATGTGCATCTGACCAAACGAGGCTGGTGCAGTCACCCGCAGGGTGCCTGTAGGCAGATTGGTTCCTGCCCCGACAGAAGCCCGCGCCGCCTCGATGCTAGACAGCACTTCTTCGGCGTAAGGCAAAAAAGCAATCCCTTCTTCAGTCAAAGACACTTTGCGCGTGGTCCGGTGCACCAGGCGCACCCCCAATCCGGCTTCCAGCTTGCTGATGTATGTGCTAGCCACGGCCGGAGATAGACCTAATTCTCGGCCGGCCAAACTAATATTTTGGGTTGCCCCCAATCTGACAAAAAGCTTTAAGTGATCAATGTTCATAATCTTATTTTCAACAAAAACTATAAACTGAGTTTTCGAATTGGGATATTATCATTTTTTACATTGATAATAAAATACTGCTAACTATGGACACACAAACAGAAACTACAGGCTTCCAAACCATCAATTCAGGCTATAACGCTGTTTTTAAGTCAAACAAATTGACGATTGGTTTGGTTGTTCCCATCGAGGCTTATCCCAACAGCCCAATCCCCACCATGGAAAGGCACGTTCAACGGGTTCAGCTAGCAGAAGAGCTTGGCTTTACTTCAGTCTGGCTACGCGATGTGCCGTTTAATGTCCCATCTTTTGGAGATGCGGGGCAAACGTTTGACCCGTTTGTTTATTTGGGATTGCTAGCTGGGCAAACAAAATCGATTGCGCTGGGTGTGGCGAGCATCATCTTACCTTTACGCCATCCGGCCCATGTGGCTAAGGCGGCCGCCAGTGCGGACGTGCTGTCAGGCGGCCGGGTCATTTTAGGCGTTGCATCGGGCGACCGGCCGCAAGAATATCCGGCGATGAACTTCCCATTTGAAGAACGAAGCTATCGGTTTCAGGACAGTTTTGAATACATGCGCCAATTGGACGGTGAATTCCCATCTTTTGAAAATAGCTTTGGTAGCCCATACGGCATTATGGACATGCTACCCAAAGCAACGGGTGGAAAATTGCCGTTGCTGGTCACGGGAAGCAGTCGGCAAGACCCCAACTGGATCGCACAAAACAGCGACGGTTGGATTATTTACCCACGCAATGCGTCTGCTCAAGCGGGCATTATCCGCGATTTTCAGAAACGAGTTTCGGCCGCAAATCGGCCGCCACAGCCGGTCATGCAACCGCTTTATATCGATCTTGCAGAAGACGATGACGCACTGCCCCAACCGATCCATTTAGGATTTAGATCGGGCAAGAATGCCTTGATCAGCTACCTGAAAGAACTTGAAGGTGCAGGGATCAATCATGTCGGGATCAACCTGCGTTTTAACCAAGAAAATACAGAAACAACAATGAAACAGCTGGCGGAAAAAGTTTTGCCAGAGTTTATGAATTAGAGGAAAACAAATGCAAAAAACGATTTTAATCACAGGAGCTACGGACGGAATCGGCCTAGAAACCGCCAAAACGTTGGCAGCACAGGGGCATAATTTAATCGTCCACGGCCGGAATCCAAACAAACTTGAAACAGTTGTTAATCAACTTAGATCTACGCCTGATGCGGGGCAGATCGAGAGTGCAGTGGCTGATCTGTCAGACTTAAACGCAGTCAAACGGCTGGCTGCTGAAATTATTGAAAAAAATAGTCATTTAGACGTATTGATCAACAATGCAGGTGTGTTTAAATTGGCAAACCCATTCATGGCTGATGGGCAGGATCTACGGTTTGTTGTAAACACCGTCGCACCCTATTTGCTTACTAAACTTTTGTTGCCCATCATGGATTCGGTGAGCCGGGTGGTAAATTTATCATCAGCTGCACAAGCTCCGGTCAACGTTGATGCTCTTTTAGGAAATGTGCAACTTGCCGATGATTTTGCCGCCTATGCCCAGAGCAAGTTGGCAATTACAATGTGGTCTCGTGCAATGAGCGAAAACCCAGACGGGCCGATTGTGATTGCAGTTAACCCCGGTTCGCTGCTCAAAACCAACATGGTTGCAGAGGCGTTCGGCCGGTTTAACAATGATGTGAGTGTGGGCGCTGACATTTTGATACAGGCATCTTTGTCAGATGGATTTGCAAACGCCTCGGGCAAGTATTTTGATAATGACGCCGGCCGCTTTGCAGACCCGCATCCTGATGGATTGAATAATCCAAAAATCAAAGAGATTGTACAAGCTATCGAAAGCCTTTTAGGCCAATAGAAGAAGTAAAAAGTTCGGCCTAGTTAATATAAATTAGCAGGAGCTTTAAAATTGACTTTAGCATGGGATTGTAGGTTATAACCTATTGCTAGATGATCTGACAGATTCGGGCAAAAGGCCCTGTTAATTTTAGAGCTCCCAGCTATTAGATAAACTTGGTTTTGGGTAATTTGTTTTTATATAGCACCAGACTGTTCTATGCTGAGATGACATAGTTTTTAGATTAAAATCAATGAGCTTTTTTGGAGAACCTTATGCAATCAATAGAAGATAATTCAACAGTACAAATTTCATCAGTCGTAAAGTCAACGTTATTTAACATCTTTGCCAAAGTCTTGTTTTCTTTTCCTTGGCTATGGCTGATCACGTTATTAACGTTTATTCTTGTTATTACCATTCAGCACGGCGAATTCCCCACATATGGCCAACCTGATCCAGCACAGGCTGGAGTAGTGAGCGATTTATTTTATTCGCCAACGATGTTACTTCTCATCTTGACCATGATATCGGCAGTTATAGCGGTTCCCCTTGCCGCCTATACATTTTGGTCAGCTTTCAAACAGGCAAACTTATCAAGTTCAGCGCTTTACTATCTGGTGAGCTTACTCAGCTTTTGCATCGTTACTTTTCTTACAGTAGCCTTCTTTACCGCTTTATACGATGAACTTGTGATGTGGGTCGATTCTAATTACACAATCCCAGCGCTCTTCTTTTTACATTCGCCACCAATGGCGCTCATTACATTGACAGTATCATCGGCCATCATCGGGTCCCCATTAGCCATCCATAAATTTAGACCAGCTTTCAAACAATCACACCTGGCTATTTGGGCGAACCTTTATTTCGTCGCCATTTTTATCTTTTTTATCACGACTCTCTTTGACGCGGCCGGTATCATGGTTTGGCTATTAGACTAATCGGTTTCGGGAGTCTGCATTTTCCTGAGCTCCGCCTTGGCCGGTTTGCCCGTCGGTGTACGTGGCATTTCGTCTAAAATCTCCAGTTGCGTTGGCACCATGAACCGGCTCATGCGCGGCCGACAGTAAGCCTGCAAACCTGACAACGTTAATTCTGACTCTGATTTAAGTGTCACAAACGCCTTCACCTCTTCCTCCCCACGGCCGTCCGGCACCCCAATCACAGCGCAATCTTCGATAGCTGGATGGGTCAAAATCCCCTCTTCAATTTCATAGCCGGAAACCATCTCCCCTTTCACCCGAATCCGTTCAGAGATGCGGGACACCCAATGCAGATCTCCATCTTCGTCCAAACGAGCTAAATCCCCCGAATGGAACCACAAATTGCGCCATGCCTTTAGGCTTCGGTCCGGCATGCCAATGTATTCAGATGCCATGATCGCAGGCTCGTTCGGCCGGATGACAAGTTCACCTACGGCACCTTGCGGCAAAATATCGTCGTGCTCATCAACAATCGCCACCTCGTACCGATCCAACACTTTGCCCGCACCCGGTTTGTCCCACATCGGCAAAGCCACAGAGCCAGCATCTGTTGAGCCGTAGCCTCCTCCTCGTGCGACTTTTAGTTTAAAACGGGCCTCAAATGCATCGTAATCAACGGGCAATGGGGTTCCCCAGAAAAAACGCATGTTGTGGGCTGTCTCTTCTGGGCAAGGTTCTTGGGCCCACAACAGCGGCTGAACCGATCCGAGCGCCATAAACCATGTTGCCCCGTATTTGCAGACTTCGGGCCAGAAGTTCGACAGGCTAAAGCCATCCCGGATAATCGCTCGACCGCCAACCATCATGGCCGGTAACACATCGTATTGAGCTGCACCGACATGAAACAGTGGATAAGGCGAGTAAACACAATCATCTTCGGTCAGATCAAATGCTTCAATCATCGACTCGGCCGCACGGACCGAACTGCGATGCGGGATTGCGCACCCCTTTGAAACGCCCGTTGTGCCTGACGTAAACAGGATCACGGCCGTTTCGTCATCACGCACCGGCCGGGTCGCTTCGCTATTATCTTTACTCAAAATCGTATCAAACGATAAAACTGGAAGTTCCCCAAAAGTTGCTTGTGCGGCGCCCAATCCATCCACAACAATCAAACGCTCAAGGCTGGTTAAGTCTGGCAGGATGGTTTGGATCGGCTCGAAAAATTGCTCGGCCGTGATCAAGGTTTTGCACCCCGTCAGGTTTATCATGCGGGTCAATGGCAGGCCGCGCATCGTGTTATTGATCGACACTTCAACACAGCCAATCTTTTTCATCGCGTAAGAGGCCGCCAAAAATGGGATCCCATTGGCCAGCATAATGCCGACGTAGTCCCCCGGTTTAACCCCGATTGCAGTTAACCCATGGGCTATTTGATTGGTCAGTTGATTGAATTCAGCATAGGTGAGTGTTTCACCCGTTTCAGCACGGGTAACAAATGGTCGGTTTGCATACTTTTCGGCCGCTTGTCGCAAAATCTCACCCAAGCTGACACGCTGGGCTTCACGGCCGGTTAATCGAGTAATGAGTGGGGTCATCATCAAAAAATTCTCCGCTTTGCAAAGTTTGAAGAATTTTAACAAAATCAGGCCGATATGATTCGACTTTATGAAAAAAAAGACACAGAAAAAATTGTTAAAGCGTGGCATCAGTCTTCATCAATCACCCACCCTTTTTGAGCCAAATCATTTATGAAAGACAACGCTAAAGTTGTAGCTTAAGCCGGGGTAAGAGGCCCAGACAAAAAAAGCCGAGCGAATAAAAATCGCTCGGCTCGAGTTTAAAGATAAATCTCAGTTCAAGTTTTTATCTGCTAATGAATGAGAAGTAGGATTTATTGCCAAAGATGTCTGCAAACGAGGGGGTTGATGGCAACATTTCGGCCGGAGCCATGACGCCAAAATAACCCAGTCTGTCCATCTGGAAGGTTATTGTTCGATTCTCCGTATCAAGCGTTATATCATCAACAACAGTTGGGTCTGCATTTATCCGTGCATCGGGGACCGATTGAATCATAATCACCAAATCTGCTGGATCCATCACATCTTCGATGTAGCTGGGGTAAGGAACTGTAACGGTCAATGTTTGGTCTATCGACTTCTCCCAATGAGCTGACATGTTTGAATCAAACGCCATCACTTGATACGTTAACGCAACCGGCTGTAAGTCTCCATTTAACACAAAGAAATTGCCAGTCTCTAAGCCAACATGTCTGACAGGTACATCATCCGCCAGCAATCCGGCCGGGGCAACTACAGCTGTCCCATCTGACAGCTGGACAGTCACAGGCTGATCATCATCCATCTCGGCCGACTCTGGGGGCAAATAATATTCACCTTCATTTAGTATCAAATCGATCTGGGTAGGTCCATCCACATCAATAGAACCTCCCATATGCCAATGTTCATCTTCAGTGTATGCGTAAACATCTATAAACCAGCTGCCATCAACAATATCAACCGAAAAATCGCCAACAGCGTTTTCCCCATCCGATGTCAAATTAACCCCAAAATATTTATAAGACCCACCGGCAAGGTTCAGGCTAACAAATGCTTCCACACTTTCAGTTAAACCAGGCGCATATACTGAGCCAGACAAAGGGGTTTCGGCTGCTCTAAAATTGAGCTCTAGCCCAGCTAGCGCCTCTCCAGGCTCAAGTGTGATTACAATCGGATCTGGTGGGAACATGTCATCATCTCCGAAGGAATCATACGCCGTTAAAAGATATGAGCCATAAGGAACATTGGCCGAGAAATTTCCTGCCATATCAGTGTCGATGGTCAGATAAAACTCAGTCAGCTCATCCAAACCCTGAAGAACAAGATGCCCATATGGAGCAAAATCATTTGGTGGGTAATTTAAACTTCCAGAAATCGAGGCATCTGCAAATAATAGAGGCAAATCTAGCGTGACCGTGCTATTTTCAGTCACAAACAGGCTATTGGACGTACTATTTATCGGGTAATAATCTGGGTTGTTCGGCAGGGGGATCCACCAATCAATAAACCACTCACCCGCTACAACAGGGAGATCAAAGCTAGAATCATCGGCCGTAATCGAGGTTCCGATCCCGCTACTTATACTATTTGAATACGCTCGAACTTCTCCGGCTACATTAGGAATCGTTTCACCGGTCCTAAAATCAACAACTTGCCCCGTAATCAAAGCATTTGGTTCTAAAGCTTTGATCTCAACATTCAATGTTGAATCTGGCGCAACTGTTATCGATATATTAGCTGGAAACATATATGGGGAGTCATATACGCCTAAATACAGTTCGTAGTCACCGGGTAACACAGGAATTTCAAAACGGCCGCCGCTAATATGAGACTCGCCATAATATGATGGTTCAGACTCTTTAACTACGGTTGCATATCCGTTGATAGTACTGAGCAGATCACCAGCTTGATTGACTAAAGAAGCTGAAATTCTGCTATTCAGCTCTTGCAAAACAAAGTTAACGCCATCGGCCGATTCACCTTCAGCAACGGTCGCTTGAACAGGGCCATCGTTATAATAAAATTCCGGCAGATGATAAATTTCAGCGTAAACTGTCCAGTTCCCAGCAATTGCCCTTAATTCATAATTACCATCAGCATCGGTGGTGGCAAATCGGTCACGATCTAACCCATCATTGTTATAAGCGTAAATATGAACATTAGGCACAGGGTTTCCAGATGAGGTAGTCACCGTCCCTCTAATTGATGCGTTCGGCGCCTGCAGCAAAACTTCTCCCAGATCCAACAGTTCGCCAGATTTTAATATGATTGTTTTTCCAATCAATGGGGCTAAACCTTCAGCATCTGGGTAGATCTGATAGACGTATTCCCCGGCCGGGGCCGCCAATTCAAACGGGCTTCCTTGTGGAAAATATCCATTATTTTCAAAATATGTACTGTTAGAAAAAATTGAAACATAATATCCACCCGTTGCAATAGCCGGATCAGTTGAAGCCACAGATCCTCTAACAGCTGCGTCAAACCGGGCAACTTCAAATGATATCTGCTTTTCTTCAGATGTTTCGTCTAAGGCAAATGAAACAAGGGTATAGGGTTCAATATTATGCCAATCACGAACCTCATAATTTATTGGGTAAAGCTCAACAATCCAATCTCCACCAACTAAGCTGAGTTCATAGCGTCCATTTTCGTCAGTGGTTGTACTCCGGGATAGCCCTCTTGATTGATGAGAAGCAACAAGACGGCCGTCTGTTACGGGAATTCCATTTTGATCAACAACGTGCCCAGATACAACTTTTAATCTGTCTGGCCACTGGTTGTACTTTAATTCAATAGGCAGCTCATCAGTTGGGATTGTGATCTGCAACGGGTTTGGAGGCAACAGATCTGAACCATCGTAGTCACGATAATTTGAGACGACGATTTCATATTGGCCGTCCCGCAAATTGCCTATCTGCCATCGCCCTTGACTGTCAGAATAGGCATAACCTGAAACATAAGGTAACCCATCAATCGAGTAGATTCCTACGTCAGAATCAGGGTATGGGTTTCCATCCGCATCAAGCACTGTGCCATAAATGTCTGGCCCAGCATATTCTATCGAGTGGACTATGGTCTCACCCTCGTCTTCTATCGTTACAGCTATGGGATCCGATTCAAAATGTTCGTTTTGATCAGGGCTAGGATATGCGCTTAGCGAATAGTCTCCAGCAGGGATACCCTGCATAAAATATCGGCCGGATACGGTCCGTGTCGATGCAAGATATGATCCAGTCCTACTCTTTAAAAAGACATATCCTTCCACCAACGAATCGCTACCCGGGGCAATCACATCACCCGCTACTTGGGCAACAGAAACCCTAATATCTCCTAAATCAACAGATGATTGAAACAGATCAACATAGGGTGGTGCCGCAGCCATCAGATAGCTACCTTCAGGGGGAAGTAAGTGCAATACATACACCCCAGAATAGATCGAATCAAAACTGAACTCTCCCGAATTTGTATCAACAATCGCAGTTACAACCGGGGGACCATAAACATTTTCTTCAAGTGGAGGCAAAGGAGCCAATTCTGCTAGATTTGGGGCGCTCGGCCGTTCCAGGTCTGATCCCAACAATGGCACGGGGGGTGGTGGTGGAATCGATGGGGTTGGAGTAGGAATATATGGAGGAATAGGATTTTCACTTGGATGAGGAGGGGCTTCGTAATCGATGTGGAACAATCCAACTTTCATTCCTGCGGGCATCGTTATCCCGTCAGGCAAAACGAGCTTCCCACTAACTGTACCTTGCTGGCTAGCTTCCTCAGCTTGCACAGAACTCACGAGGTTGTACCCAAACAAGGCTATTCCAAGTAAAAGCAGACTAATAAATGCGACCGTAAACAGCTTCTCTTTTTTCATTTTTATTTTCCCTTTTGTTGTAAAAGCCAAATCAAAATATCTTCCTACCGGAAAACATATTTTATTATTTGGCAGCCACCTCAAATTTGCTTGTCTATTTCCCTACTGGTTCATATTTTTAAACATACGGACCTGCTAATGAATAGAATAACGAGATCAAGCCGTAAATGGTTCCATATTGATATATTTTGGGCTAATTTGACAATCAGAGTCGGTTAAAGTGACTTTTGCAGCTCTTGTCCTGTCACACTTTCGGCAACTGCCATCACCTGCTTGGGAGGTCCCTGAGCAACAACATTCCCACCGGCCGCGCCACCCTCAGGTCCCATGTCGATAATCCAATCGGCCGTCTGCACAACGTCCAAATTATGCTCAATCACAATAATCGAATTGCCCGCATCCACCAGCCTATGCAGCACATCTAGCAGCACCTGCACATCCGCAAAGTGCAGCCCCGTTGTCGGCTCATCAAGAATATAAATCGTCTGCCCCGTCGCTTTACGGCTCAGCTCCTTCGCCAGCTTAACCCGCTGCGCCTCCCCACCAGAAAGCGTGAGTGCGCTCTGCCCCAGCTTCAGATAATCAAGCCCCACGTCAAACAACATCTGCAACCCGTTTTTGATCTTTGGCTGAGCCTCAAAAAACGTCAACGCTTCAGCGATATCCATGTCGAGCACATCTGCAATATGTTTGTCTTTAAAGGTCACAGCCAGCGTGTCTCGATTGAACCGCTGCCCATTGCACTCACGACACGTTACCCACACATCTGCCAAAAAGTGCATTTCGACCCGTTTTTGCCCATGGCCCGAGCAGTTGGCACACCGGCCGTCGCTGTTGTTAAAGCTAAATCGGCCCGCTTTGTACCCACGCACCTTCGCCTCTGGCAAGCTCGCAAACAGCTTGCGAATCTCATCAAATAAACCGACATATGTTGCGGGATTAGAACGTGGGGTTCGGCCGATCGGATCTTGGGTGATGTTGATCGCCTTATCAAGTTGGTCCAACCCATCCAAGCTATGATGTGGCCCTGGGGCAGATTGGGCGTTCATCAGGTCACGGCCCAAAATCGGGGACAAGGTTTGCCCCACCAAACTGCTCTTACCACTCCCACTAACCCCGGTAATGCAGGTCAAAACCCCTAGGGGAAACTTGACTGTCAAATTTTTCAGGTTGTTCAAGCGCGCGTCTTTAAGGGTCAGCCAGCCGACAGGCTCTCGCAGTTTTTCGGCGTTAGACGTTTTGATTTTTAGATCACCGCGCAAATATCGGCCGGTTAAACTTTCAGGATGATGGGCCAGCGCCTCAGGCGGTCCGGCCGCAATCAGTTCACCCCCTAGCACACCGGCCCTTGGCCCCAAATCGATAATCCAATCTGACTTAGCCATCGTCTGCTGATCATGCTCCACAACAAGCACCGTATTCCCCATGTCGCGCAGTTCGGTTAGGGTTTCAATCAGCTTTGTATGATCCCGCACGTGCAGCCCGATAGATGGCTCATCGAGCACGTACAACACCCCAACCAGCCCACTGCTTAACTGACTGGCTAATCGAATCCGCTGTCCCTCCCCACCCGACAGCGTGGGGGCCGCACGATCTAAATTTAAATAGTGCAATCCAACGTTTAACATAAAACGCAGCCGCTTCGACAGCTCAATCATGATCTCTTCAACAATCACGCTTTGCTCTTCGTCCAGCGTTTGTGGGATGGCTTGCACCCAATCGGCCGTCTCTCCCAGCGTCATCATATTGACTACAGGAAGTCTTTTGCCCGCGACCGTAACAAACCTCGCCTCAGGACACAGTCGCTCGCCATTGCAGCTGGTACACGGTAATTGACTCATGAACTGAGCCAGCCAGCGTCGCCGCCCTTCCGATTTTGTTGTCCGAAACAACCGATTAATCTGTTTGATTAGCCCCTGTGCTGGTCGAGTCACTTCCCCCTGCATCCGATCTTCCGACCGACCCTCGCCCCAGATAAACTTAAAGGCCACATCTCCTGACCCATACACCAGCGCATGCCGAAAATCTTCGGGCAAATCTTCCCAAGGTTGTGAAATATCCGCCTTGTAATGCTCTGCAATCACCTTGATTTGGGTCAACGTCCACGATGATTTTTTCTTGCTCAACACCCCATAATACGAAGATGCCCCATCTAGCAGAGACAAATCCGGCCGATTAAAAATCAAGCCAGGATCTACCTGAAGCTGAGCACCCAACCCGTTGCAGTCTTGGCACATCCCACTGGGGGAGTTGGGGCTAAACAAGCGTGGCGAAAGCTCTTGAAAACTAAGCCCACACGAACCGCAGGCATGGTGCTGTGAAAATTTCTGCTCACTTCCGTCCTCCAGCAGCAGCGTCAGAGACCCGTTGCCTGCCAGCAGTGTGGTTTCAACACTGTCGGTTAAACGGGTGGCAAAAGATCGGTCTGTCGCCTCATCTGCTGGCAGGGTGAGCCGATCGATCACCAATTCGACATCATGCGCTTTTGTTTTTGCCAGCGGCTTTTGTTCTCCCAAGCGAACCATTTCCCCGTTGATTCTAGCCCGCACATATCCATCTTTTTGAGCTTTTTCCAGCAGGTTGGCATGGGTCCCTTTTCTAGCTTGGGCAACAGGGGCCAGCAGCTGAATCTTGCTCCCACCCGGCTGTTCCAAAATCTGGTCAACAATTTGGCTTGGTGACTGCGGCGTCACATCCCGGCCGCATTGCGGGCAGTGTGCGGTCCCCACGCGGGCAAACAGCAGGCGCAAATGGTCAGCCACTTCAGTGATGGTTCCCACCGTCGAGCGAGGATTTTTGCTCACCGTTTTTTGCTCAATCGCCACGGCCGGGCTCAAGCCGGAAATATGATCAACCTTCGGCTTTTCCATCTGCCCCAAAAAGCGGCGGGCGTAGCTCGACAACGACTCAACATAGCGCCGTTGCCCTTCAGCAAACAGCGTATCAAACGCCAAAGACGATTTTCCACTGCCGCTAACCCCGGTCACCACCACCAGCTTATTGCGCGGAATCGTCACATCTATATTTTTCAGATTGTGTTGTCTGGCTCCCACAATCTCAATATCTGCAGTTGCTTGGAATTGATTATTAAAAGTTGGTTGTTCTTTATTAATTATTTCAGAGCGGGAACTCTCCGTTGACACTTGATGATTGACCATTGTCAATTGACTATTAATCAGCTCATCTGGATCCCCAATTTCAACCTCTCCAAGCCCAAACGACGCCAAGCGAGTCTGTGTCACACGCGCATCAGGCAAGGTTTGGAACATCGCCTGAACCTCATCGAACCGGCTATCAACGGCCGTCGTCAGCTCCGCAATCTCGTCAAGCCGAGCATAATCGGCCGCTGTCATTTCTTTCTGCTTTTTCGTCCCCAACGGCCCCCAAATGTCCCACGGCAACAGCTCCACTTTGTTTAACGCCATCAAATCTGCAAGCAAATTACCCTTGATAAATGGCAAGCCGTTCAGGACGCGCGAAAAGCCAAACAAGCGAGAATCCATCTCCTTTGCCCGGCACAAGCGCCACGCTTCACCGGCCGTGTAAAAATCTGTCCCATGCACCATATCGTGGACGTCGTGGCTCATCTTCATCGCCAAGTATTGCTCATCGTCAATTTGCGGGTCAAGCAATATCCAACGGTTTCCATTCCAATATTCGGCCACCCAATGATCATCGTTCCAATTTTGCTCCGGCCGAAAATAGGTCGCAAACCCAACGCGCAGGCGGGCCGGAATCCCTTTTTGGCGACAAAGAGCCACAAAAACAGTCGCGAAAGTTCGGCAGTTGCCCACCACACGGTCGGCCGGTTGGCGCGGCTCCAAAATCGACCGATCATCTATAGAGCAGATCCGATCAAATACCCGTTCAACAGACCGCAGAGTCAAATAATCTTCCCGCTGAATTTTAGTTAGTTGGATGTCATATACGCTCCCGGTTGAGTTGTGTAACACCAACCCTTGGGTGACCTTGGCCAAGGTCACAGGATCTGCTGGGCACGTGTCAATTAAGTCTGCAAAATTTTTTGGATTTGTGATAGCCCCATGTTCAGTGTAGTAGGCCAAAACGCTTTGATCGGTCAACAGAAACACTCCTTTTCAGCTTGAGCTTCGATCTCATAATGGTATCGGGAATAGAAGGATTGATGCAACCATCCTCCCATGCAAAACTCCAAATTTGACTTTTTCAAATCAATCCCCATAATAAAAAGCAACTACCAACAGGAAAGTGTTATGACAGATTGTTAGCAAATAATTGATCACCCCGCCTTCGCCCGAAGGCCCATCAACTTATCGGTTTTCCTCATCCCTATTTGGAGGATCGCCATGCTAACGGCACATAATCTATCAAAATCCTACGGTATTTCCCCCGTATTCAACAACATCACATTTTCTATCAATCCCGGCGACCGCGCAGGGCTTATCGGTCCTAACGGAGTCGGTAAATCTACACTGATTCGTATTCTCGTTGGAGAAGAGTCGCCCGATTCTGGCACCGTTATTTGCAACAGTCAGATCGGCTATCTTTCTCAGGGATTTGAACCAGACCCCGATCTTTCGCTTGGTCATTTGATCGGCGGGCCGCAATCCAACGAGGTTTCTCTGGAGGAGCAGCTTATTTCGCTGAGCGAAGAGCTGGCAAACCGGCCGGATGATCCACAACTGCAACAGGCTTATGATGCGGTCCTGAACAAGATGATGCAGCCAGTGACTGCTGACAGTGGATCGGTTTTAGCGGCACTTGGGTTAGACACACTACCGGCCGATATGCCGGTCAAACACCTGTCCGGTGGTCAAAAGATGAGGCTGTCACTGGCTCTGCTGCTCCTAAAACAGCCAGAAATCTTACTGCTCGACGAGCCAACCAATCATTTAGACATTGAAATGCTCGAGTGGCTCGAAAATTGGCTGGCTAGTTATACAGGCGGCGTTTTTATCGTTTCGCATGACAGAACATTTATTGACCGGGTATGCAATCGAATTCTTGATTTAGACCCGCACACCCAAACGATCCGAGAGTATGCGGGCAACTACACAGACTACCTCGAACAAAAACAAAAAGAGCTTGAAAAACACACCGAGGCTTGGAAAGAGCAAGAGTATCAGATTCGGCGGATGAAGCAGGATATCCGCCGCACAAAAGAGCAGGCAAAAGGGGTCGAATTATCGACAAAGCCGAACCAACCAACCATTCGGCGTTACGCAAAAAAGGTGGCCAAGAAAGGAAAATCGCGCGAGAAAAAGCTTGACAGGTACTTGGATTCAGAAGATCGCGTTGAAAAACCGAAATCTTCATGGCAAGTCAAAATCGAGTTTGAAGAACAGCATTTGGGCAAGCAGGTTTTAGAGATGGCTGACCTTGCGGTTGGATATGCGGCCGATCAGCCTCTAATCTCCGATATCACCCAAGAGGTTCAGTTGGGGGAGCGGATTGTTTTAACCGGACCCAACGGGACTGGCAAAACCACCCTGCTAAAAACGATTGCGGGGGAGCTTGAGCCGCTAAGCGGCCGGCTTAAGCTGGGAAGCAGTATCAAGCTCGGCTACATGTCTCAAGAACAAGAGCTGTTAGATCCAAACCGATCGCCGCTAGAGCATATTCAGGCATTAACCCCCATGAGTCAAACAGACGCCCGATCTTATCTTCATTTTTACCTGTTTAAGGATGATGATTCGCTCCGGCCGATCAAAGATCTAAGCTTTGGCGAACGAGCCCGGCTCACATTGGCAGGATTAGTCGTTCAAGGGTGCAATTTTTTACTGCTTGATGAACCGATTAATCATTTAGACATCCCATCCAGAACCCTGTTTGAAAGTGCGCTCAAAAGCTACTCCGGCACAATTCTTGCCATTGTGCATGACCGCTACTTTGTGCAAAGTTTCGCAACTGAAGTCTGGTGGGTTCGGCCGGGAGAGGCTGATGTCCCGGCCCGCATTGAAAGAGAAATCAGATAAGGTTCCGCACCAACAACACGTATAATGGTTGTACTAGTCCAATAGGTTGTTCAACTGCTTCGCCCAAGACAGCTGGTTGAGCCATTCAAATGAATCTGACTGCAAAGTGGCTGTACCGCTTTCGGCCAACGACCCGTACGCAATCCGAGCCATCGCCCCACCAATGCTAATGCGCCGCACCCCGATAGCTGCCAGATCGGCCGCAGTCACTGTGCGATCAGCCATTGTGCTTATCAGCACGTTTACCGGCTTACTCACAGAATTCAGAACCAGTTTTACATCGTCTATCGTTTTTAGCCCCGGAGCATAAAGCATATCGGCTCCGGCCGCTTCAAACGCTTGTAAACGGCGAATAGTGTCGTTAATGTCCGGTACATTGCGCAACAGGTTTTCTGCTCGGGCAACCAGCCCAAATGGAAAATCGAGTGAGTTCGCCGCTTCAACGGCCGCTTGAACCCGCTCAACCGCATGATTAAAATCGTATATTTTCTCCCCATCGTAATCCTCTATCGAGCCACCCACGATGCCGGTGCGAGCGGCAAGCTTTAAATTCTCTGCGGCCGTTTGTGGATCATGAGCAAAGAGGTTTTCTAAATCTGCACTGATCGGTAGCGACGTTGACGAGGCCAGCATTGCACAGTGGGCCAACTTTTCATCAAACGAGACTTGCCCATCTAATCTGCCCAAAGTCAGGGCAAAGCCGGAACTGGTTGTAGCCAACGCTTTAAACCCCATGCGCTCCATCATTTTGGCAGAGCCAATGTCCCAAGGATTAGGGATCACAAATGACCCTTTGGCATGGTATGCCTGTAATTGCTGCGCCTTTTCAAGTTGTGATTTCACAGTTACCTCCTAATTTGCTCAAGAATAGATCACTGAATCATCTATTAAGCGAACAATCAAATTGAACCAAGCATAACAAAATAAAAAAGCGGTGCTGAGTTAACAACACCGCTTCTAATCTAAGGGTTAGGGCCGATTAGCCTTGCGCACTTTATGGTTGATACTGTTTATCAAACACACATGCTAAGGCCAAGTTGCCGTCGTCGTCTGAGTGAACCATACGGAAGAACTCTTCAGGGTAGATTGAACCACCATCTAAAGCTTCGTTAGGTGTTAGGAATTGGAATTGAACAAGTGAGAATAGTTCTCCATCAATTTCAAGACCTTCCCCTTTGCCGTAATCGACGCGGAATGTCTCTTCGTTATTTACGATAGCAACGGTTGAGCTTCCGTAGTTAAACGAAATTGATTCAAGGTCATTTAACGTGATCACCTTCATATCAACAATCGGCTGGCTGATACCAGAATTACATGCAGCATGTTCTGCAGAAAGTCCAGTCCAATCGATAACCTCTTGGCTACCAGCTGGTACAGCAGCCATAGCGTCCGCACTGTCGGCCGCATCTTCCGCTTGCTCAATCACAATAAAGTCACGCTCGTTCATCGCTTGAACAGGTCGGAAGTTATTGTTGTAAATAGCGGTGAACTGAGCGATTTGGTCTGCTGATAGTTCAACTGTTTCGCTCATGAGATGCCATTTCACACCTTCTGAACATGGTGGAGTCGTCAATGAGCCATCAAAGCGGTAGTAAGTTTGCACTGCTGGCAACATATCGGCCGCATTAATCGTGACGCCATCAACAAGCATCGCGTCGGATTTCATGAATGGCATGTTGTCTAAAAACGCAGCGTATGCTTCGTTCTCAGCACCTTCTTCAAGCATGACACCGATTACGGCCAAACCACCGTCAGCATTTGCATGAACAAAGTGGATTTCAACCGGTGTTTGTACACCGTCGAAAGTATTTTCACTGGCTGCATGCAAGTGGAATTGAAGCAAGTCGTACACTTCACCATCAATGATGACGCTGCTACCAGCATCATAGTTGGCTTGGATCGTGTGACCGTTGTTCAAAATGTTCAGCGCCGACTCGCCATAAGTGATCTCAAGCGTTGCCGCATTTGGTACGGTTCCGGCCGGAATGTTAATCGGTGACTGCTCGATACCTGCGCTACAAGCGGCATATTTAGCATCTAAAATACCCCAATTTGCAGGAGCACCTTCACCTTCATAACCCCAAGCTGCTTTTTCTGCTTCGCCGCCGTCTTGGGCAGCGGCATCATCGCCAAGAACGATAAAGTCGCGTTCGTTCATAGCCTGTACAGGTCGGAAGTTGTTGTTGTAAATAGCGGTGAACTGAGCGATTTGATCGGCTGATAGTTCAACAGTCTCACTCATCAAATGCCATTTCACACCTTCTGAACAAGGTGGTGTCGTTAGTGACCCATCAAAGCGATAGTAAGTTTGCTCTGCGGGCAACATATCGAGCGCGTTAATCATCATCCCTTCAACCGTCATCACATCAGATTTTTCGGCCGGCATGTTGTTTAAGAACGCCGCATATGCTTCATTTTCAGCACCTTCTTCCAGCATGACACCGATTACGGCCAAGCCGCCATCAGTATTTGCATGAACAAAGTGGATTTCAAGTGGCGTCTGAATACCTTCAAACGTATTCTCGCTGGCTGCATGTAAGTGGAACTGAAGCAAGTCATAAACTTGGCCATCAATTAACACGCTGCTGCCTGCATCATAATTAGCCTGAATGGTGTGGCCGTTATTAAATATGTTGAGGGCCGATTCGTTGTAATCAAACATCAAGTTTGCAGGATTGGTTGGTGCGCCGGCCGGAATGTTAATCGGAGATTGCTCCATGCCTGCACTACATGCCGCATATTTATTAGACAATGTACCCCAGTTCACAGCGGCAGTTTCACCTTCATACCCCCACTCAACTTTTTCTTCGCTGGCAGCCATTTCTTGAACCGCAATAAAATCACGCGCGTTCATCGCTTGAATCGGCCGGAAGTTGTTGTTGTAAATGGTTGTAAATTGACCGATCTGCTCAGCCGACATTTCAATCGTATTGTTCAAAACATGCCATTTCACACCTTCAGAACATGGTGGAGTTGTCAACGATCCATCAAAGCGATGATACGTTTTTTCACTAGGCATCAGATCCATCGCATTCAATACGATACGATCAAATTCCCAGCTTGCACCCGCATCTTCTGGCATATTGTCAAAGATCTCAGCATATGCTTCGTTCGCACTTCCTTCCTCGACCATAACACCGATAACGGCTAGGCCGCCAGATTCATTTGCATGGACAAAGTGAACTTCTAGTGGGGTCTGTACGCCAGCAAGTGTGTTTTCACTCGCCGCATGGAAATGAAATTGAAGCAAGTTATATGCTTCCCCATCGATCATCACACTGCTTCCTTCGTCATAATTGACTTGGATCGTGTGACCATTATTTTGAATATCAAGAATTGATTCGCCGTAGGCAAACTCTAGATTTGCATCATTTACAAAGGCATCTGCAGGAATGTTGATTGGTGATTGCTCTAGACCTGCACTACAAGCTAGATAAGCATCATCAAGGCTGCCCCAATTAACAGCTGCAGTCTCACCTTCATACCCCCATTCAGTCCCCTTTTCGTCTTGGGCACTATTGGAATTGCAAGCGGCTAAGAACAACAATAGCGTCATTGCTGTCAAAAAATAAAGAAATTTTTTCACACTATCTCTCCGTTTCTAATATTAATAAATTTGTCAATATGCATAGGGTAACTAGCCCGGCCAAAATCTATTGGCAGACATACAAAGTTAGCCCAAGCTGATTGCTGTACTCAACTTGAAAATTAGCTGAAAGCAAAAATGGATAAAGTAGACTTTGAACTCAGTTTTTAATCCTAAAATGCAGGCAATAAGACCGCAGTTCGAGGGTGAAATAAAATCAAGAAATTTTTTTTTACTCTAATTAATGTTCAAAATTGTACTGTAGTACTAGAAAATTTTTCTTGCATTCTAACTCTTTGCAAATATTGGACACTTGAGCCAATACCAGAGGTGGCTATCAAATTTTTAAGGCTTCCCTCAGTTCAAAGTGTCAAAAAAGCAGGTAATATGGACAAAACATATACAGAATGACTGCGCAGACTATTGAGAATCAAATGAAATTAGGTTGAGAAGCTAGCCCTGAAGCTCTACAAAGTGGCTTGGGTTAAGGTATATCGGAATAACCTGACCGGCCTCAAATGTCCGGCCCATTAGCCCGTTTTCTGCATAGGGGTCAAGAGAGAATTCTAAAATGTGCTCCCCAACTTGGCAGACAAGAAGGGCAAATCGGCCGCGAAATGAGTAGCTAAGCACAGTCACATCAATCGGCCTCAGCCCATCCTGTTTATTTATAGCTCCAGCATAGGGTGGGATAAGAACGGCAAACCCAGATTTCAGCTCAGCTTGTAACAGCTGGCTTAACCCATCGCTTGCTTCCAGCCACAAGCCACTCGCAATCACATTACTCAATCCTAAAAAGTTGGCCACAAAGCGATTGATCGGCCGGATATAAATTTCCTGCGGTGAATTAATTTGCTCTATTTTGCCCAGATTCATCACCGCAACACGGTCCGCAATCCCAAACGCCTCAGACTGATCGTGCGTTACGTACAGCGCGGTGACACCTACCTTTTTGAGGATGGCTCGCAACTCGTCTAACAGCCGCTCCCGGAGCAAACGATCCAGTGAGCCGAGCGGCTCGTCAAGCAGCAGAACACCCGGCCGGGTCGCTAACGATCTGGCCAAGGCCACACGCTGCTGCTGCCCGCCTGAAAGCTGATCAATTTTCCGATCTTTTAGCCCGACCATATCGACCAGCTCAAGCATTTCAGCCACACGCTCGGTGATCAAAGGGGCTGGCTCTTTCGCCATACGCAATCCATAGCTCACATTTTGAGCCACTGTCATATGGGGGAAAAGCGCATAGCTCTGAAACATCATGCCGATACCGCGCTGGTACGTGGGCACATCGACTAGGTCTTGCCCATCGAGCAAAATCTGCCCGCCGTCGGCCGATTCAAGCCCTGCAACCAGACGCAAAAGTGTCGTTTTGCCACAGCCAGATGGACCCAGTAAGCAGACGATTTCACCACGCTCCAGTGACAGTGAAACCCCATCCACCGCAATGGTTGAGCCAAATGATTTTTGAATGTTACTGATTGCTAAATACGACATACTTGTTCCGTGGTGCGTGGCGCGTGGCGCGTGGCGCGTAAGATATTTTCATACATCACGATTTACGTCAAAACTCACCTTGATCTAAATTATTATCACCGATGCGTAATCGCTCAATTAGGACAAAACCGACTGAGCAAACGAGCATCAACAGCGTGCTCATCGCTAAAGCTTGGCCAAAATTAACCGCTCCCGGCCGGCCTAAAAAGCGGAAAATCGCCGTTGGCATCGTCGGGTTATCCGGCCGGGCTATAAAAACAGTTGCGCCAAACTCACCCATGCTGATGGTAAATGCAAAAACGGCGGCAACAAGCAACACCCGGCTGAGCAGGGGCCAATCGATTGTGAGCCACACCCGCTGCGGATCAGCCCCCAGCGTACCGGCCGCCTCGCGCACGGCCGGGTCAATCGCCCTTAGCGCGGGTAAAACGGTACGAATCACAAATGGGATGGCAACCAATGAGTGGGCCAGCGGAATCAAAATCAGGGATTGGCGTAAATTTAATGGGGGTTCATCCAAAGCGATGATATAGCCGAATCCCAAGGTAACGGCCGAAGTCGCCAGCGGCAACATAAAAATCGGGTCGAGCCAGCGGTTGCGGTCCGCCACGAGATAGGCGCAGATCAGCCCGATCACCAACGAAAAGACGATGGCCATCCCCGCAAACATAAGCGAGTTGCCAACCGCCTGGATTGGTGGCACAAAAAAGGCTGACCCACGTTCGTTGACAAACAAGCGTCCATAATAGGTAAACGGATTGCCACCAGTCCACGACAATGAGCGCAACACAAGGGCCAGCAAGGGGGTTGCCAGCAAGACAAACATGACGGTCAAATTTCCACCCACCAGCCAACGGTCCAAGGGTGTCGTAACCGGCCGGGCCGCAGCCGTTCGGCTTGATGGCTGGGTCGCAATCCTTGACTGGGTGCGGGTATAAACGGCCATCAGTGCAAAGGTAAAAACAATCTGAAACAGAGACAGTGCAGCCGCCACAGGCAGATCAAAAATATTGACCGCCTGACGATAAATTTCAACTTCGAGCGTGGCAAATCGTGGGCCCCCCAACAGTAAAACAACCCCAAAACTGGTAAAGGTAAAAATAAAGACAAGGACAGCCGCAGCCATAATCGCTGGGCGCAAAAGAGGCAGTGTTATCGTCCAAAAGCGCTGCTGGCGCGATGCCCCCAAGGTCTCGGCCGCCTGCGATAAATCTTGATTGATCCGCTCCCAATAGGCGCTCACAATGCGCAAAGCCACGCTGTAGTTGTAAAAAACATGGGCGAGCAAAATCATCCAAATCGTTTGGTGCAAATCAATCGGTGGCTCTTCTAATCTAAAAACAGTTTGCAAGATGCCGTTGAGCAATCCGCGCGGCCCGATCAAAGCCGAGAAGGCGTTGGCAACCACAACGGTTGGTAGCACGAATGGCAAGGTGCTGATTGTGCGCAATGTCTGCTTGTAGCGAAAGTCGTACGTTGCAAACACATAGGCGGCCGGGAGCGCAAGTAGCAGGGTCAAAACGGTGCTGACAATCGCTTGCCACAGGGTAAACCAGAGTGTAGACAGGTAGTAGCGATCCCGAAAAATCTCTGTAACGGCATCTAGCTCAAAGCGCCCTTCTGGTGCAAAGCTTAGTTGGAGTATGCTGGCAAGGGGGTAGAAGTAAAATAGGCCAAAGAAAATGAGGGGGATTAAGGGGAGTAGGCGGGCGTATTTTCGCAATTAGAAACTTCAAACGAGTTGCGTATTGCGTATGAGATCTCACACGCAATACGCAACACGGAGAGACTATCTCAAAACAACATCAGTCCAATCACTGATCCACGTTTCACGGTTGGCCGCAATTGTTTCTGGATTAAGCGTTGCTGGTGAGTCTGGGACGGTTGCATATGCCACAAATGACTCAGGCAGCTCGGCCGTGGTGTTGCTCGGGAAGACAAACATGTTCAATGGAATATCTTCTTGGAACGTTTTGCCCAACATGAAGTCGATCAGCTGTTGCGCCGCTGCTTCATGCTCGGTTCCAGCCAAAATACCGACAAATTCAATTTGGCGGAAGCAGCTGGATGGGGCTGTCACACTGGCTGTCACTGCGCCGTCTACAGGTGGATCAGCAAACAAAACTTCGGCCGGTGGACTGCTGGCGTAGCTTACCACAATCGGCCGGTCCCCACCGTAGCGGGTGAACGCCTCGTAATACGCTTCACTCCATCCGTTTTCAACACGTACGTCGTTGTCTACAAGCTGTGCCCAGTAGTCAAGATATCCCTCTTCGCCATAAGCATCAACCGTAGCCATTAAAAAGGCCAGGCCGGGGCTGCTGGTAGATGGGTTTTCAACTACCGTCAAGCCCGCATAATCCGGGTCAGCTAAGTCGGCCAAACCGCTGGGTGCGTCTAAATCACTCGCCGCAAACCACTCCAGATCATAGTTCAGACAAACGTCTCCAAAATCTACCGGCAATGCACGATTTTCAGGATCAAGCTTGAGCGAGTCATCGATATCGGCTAAGGCAGGTGAATCGTACGCCACCAAAATGTCATTCTCAAGCGCCCGGCTCAAAAAGGTGTTGTCGATTCCAAATACAACATCACCTAACGGATTGTTTTTCGACAAAATGTTTTGGTTCAACATTTCACCCGCATCACCCAATGGGACAAGTTCAACCGTGTGCCCGGTTTGTTCTGTAAACGCCTCAAGGGTCCCTTCGCTCACAAAAAAGCTGTCGTGTGATACAAGCTTGAGTGTGACCGGCTCGATCTCACCAGAGCCACATGCGGTAAGTGCAATCAAGGCTCCGAGTCCTAAAGTAATTGTGGTTAAAATTTTCTTCATTTGGTTTCCTCCAAATTTCGGGAGTCGGCTTGTTAGCCTAGCCCATAAAACAAAAAACCCGTTCCAGAGGAAACGGGTTTTTTTAAGGTCAATTTGAGGATAGATGATTATCTATTCTCAAATTGACACGTCCATATTTCCTACGCTGGCATTATCCAGATCAGGTCATTAGGGTCGATGGTCTACCATCCTCTCAGTTTCTTTCGGAACTCCCCTAATGGAGTACAAGTATTTTGTTTTGAAACTACACGGCCGATTATACCAACTTTTTCAGAATCAGCTTTTTTTTGATGCAAATGTAATCTTAGTCAGATTTGTGTGTGTGCGTGTGTGTAAAAAAGTATTTATGGGGGCATCATTTCTTCTAGGCATCTGTTCCAACTATTGTAGTCATGCAACAGAAAACCGAATAAAAAGGCTGGAATTATTGTCATTCCGGGGCAAGACATTCCCAGTAAATTTTGAGCAATTCACCACTTACCATGGGAACGCATGGCCCCTAAGGCAATACCGAGCTGAAGGGGCTAGGCGATTTGATGGCAAATCTGCCAGAATGGATAATGTTTCACAAATTGTCTCGCCCCCGGAATGGAAATAATGACATAAAAAAGCACAAAATTTTATTGCAGTGATGCATTATGCATTAGTTGTAACAAATTCACCTCTGGACCCCCAAGGTGACAACAGGGGTTTCAAGTCATACAATTTCAAAAAAGGGACCTATGTCCTTTTCCGGCCGCGATCATCTCGCTAAGATTTTCAACAACTTACCCAACAAACGAGGCAAGACATGAAAAACCGATCAGTCAAAGCATTTATACAATCTATGCCCAAGGTGGAACTGCACGTTCATCTAAAAGGGGCCACCCGGCCGGAAACCATCTTAAAACTGGCTAAAAAGAACAACGTTGAGTTACCGGCCAAGACGTTGCCAGAAATGGCAAAATGGTTTGAGTTCAAAAGCTTTAACCATTTCATCGATATTTACAGTCTAAACGCAAGCTGCTTTGCAGAGCCGGAAGACGTTGAATTTGCGGCTCGGGAATTCTTGGCCGAGCAGGCTAGACAAAACATTGTTTATACAGAAGTGACCTACACAATTAATCAGCGGAAAATGCCGTTCAAACCACAGCTTGAAGCACTAAATCGGGCCAAAGCTTGGGCACAAGAAGAGTTTGGCATCAGCATGAACTATGTCATCGACATTCCACGCAATTTTGAGAACATGGATCCATCGGCTTTTTCAACTTTGTTTGCAACCCATGCTGTCCAGGGAATGGGGAATGGGGTTATCGCTTTGGGATTGGCGGGCAAAGAAAGCACCCATGCGGTCGCTGATTTTTCAGATGGCTTTGATATCGCCAAAGAAGCTGGCTTACCGATCATTCCGCATGCGGGCGAGGCGATGGGTGCTCAAAGTATGTTTGATGCGATTGAACACTGTGATCCACCCCGAATCGGCCACGGGGTACGCTGTGTCGAAGACAAAAACTTGATGGCGTTGCTCAAAGAGCGGCAGATTCACCTTGAGATTTCCCCGACAAGCAACATTTGCCTGGGCATTTTTGACTCGATGGCGGATCACAGTTTTGCCGAAATTGCAGCGGCCGGGATTCCCTACTCAATCAACAGCGATGACCCGCCATACTTCAACACAACCCTGACCGATGAGCTAATTATCGTGGCTGAACGGCTCAACTGGACGATCGAAGATGTGCAGGCGCACATGCTTAAAACGGCCGAAGCGACTTTATTGCCAGATGCGGAAAAAGCGGCTCTAATCAGCAAAATCAGCCAGCCATTTAAGATTGACGATTTTCGATTGGATTCCATGACAACATAGGTTGGATTGAAACTCTAATCGTCAATCCAAAATCGTAAACCAAAAATCCCCACATGTTTCAAATTTCTGACATCGACCACCTGCTCCCCTTTATCCTCAAGCCAGACAACATTGCTCGGTTTGAGGTTGCTAACGGCCGGCCGCAAGTTGTAATCGGCAACCGAAGTAAATACCCGCTGGAGCAAAGTTTTGTAACCTGTGACAGCGTTGAAGCGGTTGCCCAAGCGATTGAGCAGATGGTGACGCAGGGGGCGGGTCCGTGGCAAGCGGCCGTTTGCGCCCTTGCGCTGGCGGGGCATGAAACCAGCCATCTTGCCAAAAATGAAGCGTGGCCCCATTTACAAAAAGCCCAAGCCAGATTGGTTGCCACCCGGCCGACCAACACCGCTTTGGCCCGCCGACTTGAATTAGCGATGGGTGCGGCCGAACAAGCCCTAAAAACCGACAGACCGCTTGATCAAGCCATCACCCAATGGCTGGCTGAAACCCGCCGCCAAATTTATGCAGATTACGCCAAGCGCGGCCGATTAGGGGCCGACTTAATCGAAGATGGGGATGGGATTTTGACGATGTGTTTTGCTGAAACATCGTTTATTTTGACTCTGGCGATGGCTTGGGCAGATGGGAAACAGATACACGTTTACGTGCCTGAAACCCGACCGTTTTTGCAAGGTGCCAAACTCACCGCCCCCTCAATCCATGAATTGGGAATTCCGGTGACGCTCATGGGGGACAACATGGCGTCAGGGCTAATGGCCGATGGTAAAATCCAAAAATACTTTACAGCGGCCGACCTTATCACAGTTGACGGCCATGTGGTCAACAAAGTTGGTACGTATCAGCATGCCATTGCTGCGCGGTATCACAACATTCCGTTCTACGCATTTGCTTGGGGATTGGATCGAACACGGCCGGACCGAGCTTCGATTGAGATCGAAATGCGCAATCCTGAAGAGATTAAAACGTTTAAAAACACACCAACCACTCACCCAGATATCAACGCCATCTACCCCGCTTTTGACATCACCCCACCCGACCTAGTGACCGGGATTGTGACGAAGAACGGGGTTTATCGGCCAGAAGAGTTTGGGGAGAGTTTTCAGTGATCAGTTGTCAGTTCAATCTCGCGGAGCCTAACTGATAACTAACAACTCAAAACTGACAACTTACATATGCCATCTGCAATCATCGGTGGGACCGGGCTGTACAAGCTCCCAGGTCTCGATCTAAAAGAAGAAATTGTTCAAACTGAATACGGGGAAGCCAAACTATTTGTTGGTCAGGGAGATGACAGCGACATAGTTTTTTTGACCCGTCACGGTGTTTCACACTCCATTCCGCCCCATCGAGTAAATTACCGCGCCAACATTCAAGCGCTACACCAGCTGGGTGTTAGGCGGGTGATCGGTAACTATGCGGTTGGCGGCATCAATCCCCAAATTCCACCACTTGGGATCGCCGTTTTAAACGACTTTTTAGACTTTACCAAAGGGCGTGACTCAACCTTTTTTGACTCTGAATCGGCCGATGCAAAGGTGAGCCATGTGGAAATGAGCGCCCCTTTTTGTCAATTGATGGGATCCGCACTGGTTCAGTCATTTCAGAGCCAAAATGTCCCTGTTTTTGAAAAAGGTGTCTACGCCGCAGCCCAAGGGCCACGTTTTGAAACCCCGGCCGAAATTCGGATGATGGGGATGTTGGGCGGAGACGTTGTGGGGATGACCGGTGTGCCGGAAGTGGTGCTAGCTCGGGAAAAAGGGATGTGTTTTGCGGGTGTGGCCCTATCGATTAACTGGGCAGCCGGGATCAAACCCAACATCGAGATTGTGGCTGACTACAGCAAATTGGAAGAGGTGCGATTGATGATTTTGCGCACCTGTGTTGGAGTTTTACGCGCCACTCGTGACGAAGACTGCGTTCCGGCCGAGCTGCTCTAATCTAATAAATGAAGCGGCTGTTTGATAACGACAAAAAGGCGGAAGCGATTAACCGTTTTGCCCTTGCTCAATCCATCCCCCATGAGTTGCTCGCTTTGTTTGAGCTTTGGGAATATGAGAAAGGAGCATACCTGTGCCGCGAAGGGGAAAAATCTGAAACTTTTTTTCTTTTAGTTGAAGGTAAGTTGCAAATTGGCTATCTGCACCCCAATGGTCATCAAGTGATTTTTGCGTTTGAATCTCCGCTTTCAGTCATCGGGGAGTTTGAACTGTTTAAAGAGTCTGATCGCGCTAACAATGTCAATGTTAAAGCGGTTGAGCCGGTTTTGGTGCTGGCGACTCCGGCCGAAAATGCCCTCAGATTAGGATCAAATGACCCGGCGTTCCTCCGCTTTTTGCTCCGGTATTTGGCGCGAAAAATCGACTTTTCATCAACGATGCTGTCTCAAGTATCGTTATCAGCCGAGGCCCGGGTGGCGCGATATTTAATCGGCCGGATGGGATCAGAAGGGTCGATGTTTGAGCTTGAAAGGCGAGAAGCTTTGGCCGGCCTTCTAGGCATATCGATGCGCCATTTAAATCGCACATTGTCAAAGATGGCCCTCCAAAATCTGATCTTTGTTAAAAACAAGCGGGTTCAAATCATCAACCAAAAAGGGCTGTCAGCCTTAACAGACATGCCTTTTTAACAATCTTCTTTCCCGCCAGCTTCTATCGCTTTGAGTTGATCCTCTCCTCGTAATAAAAAAGATTTTACTATATCAATTGCAATGCCTATTTCTCAAATATATACTCACTCGTATGCCAAAAACCGTCTATTCGATTGATGAAGCTCGAGACGTTGCCCAGCAACGATTGCCCAAAATTATCTTTGACTTCATCGACGGTGCGGCCGGAAATGAGTCTACCAAAGCGCGTAATCGGGAAGCCCTAGAACAAATCTATCTCCAGCCCAGAGTATTAATAAACGTAGATCAACGCAGCCTAAAAACCAGCTTTTTGGGGCGTGAATGGGGGCTGCCTTTTGGCATTGCGCCGATGGGGCTGTGCAATTTGGCCTGGCCTCAAACGGACCAACTGTTTGCTCAAGCGGCCGTCAAATACAATATCCCGGCCGCACTTTCTACCGCAGGGTCTACTTCAATCGAAGATTTCGGATCGATTGCCAAACAAAACGGCTGGTTTCAGCTATATGTGGGTGGTGCGGAAGAACAGGCGATGGGTTTGGTGACACGTGCGGAAGAGGCCGGGTACGACACCTTGATTTTTACAGTTGATGTACCACAAGTGGCTCCCCGTCGACGCGACATGCGCAACCAGTTTGGCATGCCGTTTAAAATCGGCCCCAAGCAATTCTGGGACTTTGCGACCCATCCTCGTTGGTCGTTTGCATCTCTGTTTGCAGGTGCGCCTCGCTTGGCCAATTTCCCAAATTCAAACTCTAAGCAAGATGGCTGGGATCGGAACAGCGGCCGGGGCAAAATCGATTTTGATTTTCTCGATCGCCTCAGAGCCAAGTGGCCCCATAAACTGATCGTCAAAGGGGTAACGTTTGGGGAAGATGCCCAGCGGATTCAAGCGGCCGGAGCTGACGCAATTTGGGTCTCTAACCATGGGGGGCGCCAATTAGCGAGCGCCCCTCCGGCAATCAGCTTTTTGCCAAAAGTACGTTCAGCCGTTGGGCCTGACTATCCGCTCATGTTCGACAGCGGCGTACGCAATGGGGACAGCGTGGTAAAAGCTTTGGCGCTGGGAGCTGATTTTGTAATGCTCGGCCGGCCGTTTTTGTGGGGGACTGCGGCCGGAGGCGAAGCGGGGCTAAATAATGTCATTGACTTGCTCGCCAACGAGATTAGCGTGACAATGGCACAGGTGGGGCGGGTTTGCATACATGAAATTGATCAAGATGTTTTAGTAAACAGTAGTCAGTAAACAGTAGTCAGTTTCCAGTAAATCACCTTCTGATCACTGGCTACCGATCACTGTTTACTGAAAAAAACGGAGTTTCGCCATGAAGATACGCGGTGGTGCACTGCTCGCACGAGCATTTCAGGAAAAGGGAGTAGACCAGGTTTTTACATTGAGCGGTGGGTTTTGCAATCCGGCATTGGAAGGGTTTATGCAGTGCGAAATTCCGGTCATCAACTCACCCCATGAGCAAGTTGCAGGCCATTTGGCTGACGGGTTCACCCGGATCAATCGCAAACCGGCCGTCTGCCTCGTTGGCCCTGAAGGGTTTGCTAACGCCATCCCAGCGATGATGGAAGCATGGGGCGAACGCTCACCAGTGATATTTGTAACCGGCTCGAGCACGCTTAAGCGCCAAGGGGCGGGCGGTTTTAAAGAGATAGACGATGTTGCAATTGCGGCCCCGCTCACAAAATATAGTGTGCAAATTACCCATGGGGAACGCATCCCCGAATTTGTAGATCGAGCGTGGAAAATCGCAACCAGCGGCTATCCCGGCCCGGTCCATTTAAGCCTGCCGGTTGACCTGATGTTTAGCTCGTTTGAGGCGGACAGCGGTCATGATGAACGGCCGTTTGATCGAGCCAGCCGACACATTCCACGCGCATGGCCCAATCCGGCCGATTTAAACGTGGTGCTCGATGCGTTAGGCAAGGCGCAACGGCCGATTATCATCGGCGGTCACGGGGTTTGGTGGGCGCACGCTGAGAAAAAGCTGGAAGAAGTTGGCCGGAAATTAGGCATCCCGATTTTTAACGTGCCTTATCATCAAAAGTTGTTGGGGGAAGAGAACGAAGCGTACATGGGATTGGCCGATTTCCATCAATATCACCCATCAAAAGATGCGATTCATGAGAGCGACGTGGCGGTACTAATCGGCGGCCGTTTAGACAATCAGCTTCAGTTTGGCAACCCACACTTTTTCCCCAGCACAACCAAGCTCATTTGCGTCAATGGATCACACGAAGAGCTGCAATTTAATCGCTCGGCCGATTTTGGCTTGCTAAGCGATCCGACCCCGTTTTTAGACGCGCTGCTGAACCTGCACGCCTCTGGCAATTGGCACCTTGCGCGAGATTGGTTTGATCTGCAGCGGGAACGGCGCGGCGCCTGGGTTGAAAAGATGGTTAATGACATTCCAAGCCGAGAAGAAACAGGTGGCAGGCTCCATCCTTTAGAGTTGGCCCTTGGGGTGCAAGAGGCGATGGGAGATGATGATTGGCTGGTGATTGACGGGGGAAACACCCATTTCTGGTCGGAAATCGCCATCAACATCGCCGGTTACAAAGGGCAAAAATTGGCAAACATTTTGCACCCCGGCACCTTTAGCATGTTGGGGGTCGGGGTTTCGTTTGGCACCGCCGCCAAGTTATCAAACCCCAACAGCAACGTCGTGGTGGTTAGCGGGGATGGGGCATTTCTGTCAGGTGGCTTGAGCATTGAAGCGGCCTTCCAAGAAAAACTGCCGATTACGGTTGTGATCGACAATAACGGCGGGCTAGACTGCATCTCGCAACAGCAAGAGCGGATGTTTGCCAACGGCACCCATTTTGCCACCGACTTTCGCGACATTCCGTTCCACGGCATGTTTGAAGGATTGGGCGGTTACGGGGAGCTGGTAGAAGATCCGGCCGACCTGATTCCGGCCGTCAAACGAGCGATGGCGAGCGGCAAAACCGCCTGTGTGAATGTCAAAACCAAGGGGTATATCAGCCCAATTGTTTTGGCAACAACGAGCAAACGTGACAAAGCATCAATAGAATAATTAATAAGGAATAATTAATAAGGAATATTTAATTTTGAATGGTTAATGGCCCGTGGACCATTTATCGTTTTTAAAGGGAAGACATGGCAAAAGGGGATGATATTGAGGAGCGGCTGGTAGATTTTGCTGTACGTATCATTAATGTGTGTGATGCGCTACCTACCGAGAAGATCAGCGCGAAACACATTCAGCGTCAATTGGTTAGAAGCGGGACGTCACCTGCACCTAATTATGGTGAGGCACGTAGTGCTGAAAGCGGTAAAGACTTCGTACATAAGCTAAAAATCGCACTTAAGGAGTTGAATGAAACTCGAATATGGTTAAAAATCATCATACGGTCAAGATTGATCAAAGAATCAATTTTGCTTGACCTGCTTGATGAGTGCGACCAACTTTGCCGAATTTTAGGCGCTAGTATCCGCACTTCACAAACTAAGTCTGCGGAGGACAAAAATTAACCATTCCGTATTTATTATTCCTTATTAATTATTATCGGATCTCATGCAAAACTTTATTCTCAAAAATATCAATCGCTTTATCAATAGTGCCGACGCTCAAGCGGCCGCTCAAACAGTTGAAAGCCTGAAAAACGATTTTCCAGATGCAACGGCTGATGAGATTGTCGATATGCTTATTCGACGCAAATGTCAGCAAACAGGCGCGGTTGGCATGGTGACCTCAGGCGCGTCATTGATTCCGGGAATCGGAACGGTCGTGTCGATGACGTTCGGGGTTGCGGCCGACATCGGGATGACGTTTAAGTTGCAAGCAGAGCTGGTTTTGGAAATTGCGGCCGCCTACAACTACCCACTCAAAGAAGCGGACAAACAAAAGATTATTTTAGCCATCACCGGCTTAAGTGCTGGAACCGAAGCAGCTCTGCAAAAAACGGGGCAAATTGTGGCAACCAAAGCCTCGGCTCAGTTGGCTGAAAAAGCGGCGGCCAAAGCGATCCCTTATTTGGGTGTCGCGGCTTCGGCCGGTACAAACTCAGTCTCAACTTATGTGATCGGCCGACGAGCGCAAGCCTATTTCAGCCTTGGACCCGATCACATGGAAACGTGGAAAGACAGCCTGCGCGCCGTCACCGGCATCGACGAGCAAGAAATTGCGCAGTGGCTTAGCACTTCAACCGAATCGTCATGGAACATGCTCAAGCAAGGCAGCAAAAACACGGCCGATTCAGTCATTGTTGCCGGTAAAACGACCGGAACCGCCATAGTTGTCTACACGCAAAAAGCTTCTGGGGCCATCACCCGTTCAAGTTCAAAAGTGATGGGAGCCATCGCAAGTGGCGTTTCCCGCATCAACCCGTTCAGCCGAGACGAAAAAGAAGAAGGCGACGACGAAACTAGACCAGACGAGCAAATGGTTATCGGCTATGTGGGCGCAGGTGATTCGATCAGTGACGCAGAAAGCTCTGATCCAAGCTACTTTCAAACGGTAAAAGGGGCTCTGGCTTGGCGGCCGGAAAGCTGGAAGAAAGAAGCAGATGAGCCGGAGCCAAACATTCTTGATTTGTCTGATTTATCATCTGATTTGGTTGTGATGGCTGGTGAGAACTTAGCGGATGAGCAGGCTGAGCAAGCAAGATTTTTCGGCCGATTGCGCGAGCGTTTCGGCCGAAATAAAAAATAGGCTCCCCCGCCTATTTTAATTTGCAAACTTAATTCTAAAAACCAATTCTGGTTGTGACGCTTTCCATTCGATCTTCAATCGAGGCAAGCGCCATCTTCTGTTTAATTTCGGCGTTCTGCTTTGCCATCTAGCCTGTTCAAGTGCTTCGCGGTGATGGTCGTAGGCCAACTGTCGTAACTGGTCTGGGTGTCGATCATACATGAGGTTTAGTTTCAATTTCTGATTGATCGCTTTAAAAGTCAATGCAAATCTGAAATCGTTAATCCTATCTTTCTAGTGCTTTTAGCAGCGTTGTGGCGTCTTCGACGCTAATGTCACCCGCCTCGAGCATTTCTAAAATCTTGAGCTGCTGGGCTCCTTGATCCGGAGTAGGTGATTTGGGTGGCTTGGGCGCTTTAGGCGGCTTCGGTGGGGTTGGTGCAAATGGGTGATGGATGCGTACTCGCTTACGCTCAGCCTTTTCTATTTTGGAGGTGGCTTTGTTGATCGCCTTATCAATTTTGCCCGAGATCTCGTCTGAAAACTCTGGGCCAAATTTGGTACTCAAACGATCCCCAATTGATTCAAACATTTTGCCGATCTTCTCGCCTAGCTGACCCAATTCGCCCAAATCAAAGTCAACATCAACCTCAAAATTGTCCCCATCAAAATAATAGTGATGGTCATCTTCAACTGAACGGAGAGCTACGTCACCTTTGGCATCAATAATCACAATCGGCCCGTCTTCACCAATTGACGCGACCCAATCGCCGTCATCACCTTGCAGGATGGTGGCGTCTAAGCGATCTTTTGAGCGATTACGAACTTCGCCCGGGGTGTCAATCATGATTGTGACTGGGGCATCGGCCGGAAGATACAGGTCAATATCACCACTAGCGTTTAGATGATGCTTGCCACCCACGGCCGCAATTGGCCCAACAACTTTAACGTCACCCATGACAGATTTAACGTTTAAAACCCCTTCGATATTGCGTAATTCAACTTCGCCCATCACGTCGTCTAATGTTACAGAGCCGTTCGCAGAAGATATCGACACGTCACCTTTCACTTCATTAGCCGTGACATCGCCGTCTAATTTCCGGCCGGTTAAGTTTCCATAGACGGCCGCAACGCTAAAGCCACTACTTTGGCGGATTTTCAAATCTCCCATCACATCTTTGATACGAATCTCACCTTCAATCGCTTTAAGCTGGCAGTCTCCTGCATTGTGTTCAATCTCAACACTCGCAAATCTAGGAGCAGAAACCTTTGCGTCATCGATAGATTCAAGCTGAACAACGTTTTCTTTTTCAATAAACATAACGCCATCACCCTTAATCGAAACTTCGGAGCTGTCTCCCCCTTTAATTGCTAGGTCACCAGAACAATTGGTGACCGTTATAATCACACCTTCCCCCACCTTGAACGTTTCTTTGTTACTCATTGTTTCCTCGTTGGGCCAACGGCCCATTTATGCTACCCACACAGTCAGGTGGCAACATCAAGCAAGCATTCGATTCGTTCTATCGATGCTGCAAACTATTTTTAAATTGTTGGCTATTTGAAATTACAAGTTGCGAATAATTTTCGCGGCTTCTTTGGCTGTAAGCTCTCCACTAGCGACGCGGCTTAACACTTCGCTTCGATTCATATCTACCAGTGTGTCGTCTTCATCGTCACCGTCTAGGTCGTATCCCATCGCCAGCACAATGGCGCTCAGTCGGGCACGCACGGCCGGGTATGACAAACCGATCTCTTGTTCCACCCGTTTGATCTTCCCCTCACAGCGGATAAATGTCTCTACAAATTCAAGCTGTTCTGGGGTAAGATGATGCAGACGGCCGAGGGAAAAGTGGCCGTTGATCGAAGTTTCGCAGCTTCCACAATGAAGCTGAGTCACTTGTAGCTGGTCTTGGCAAATTGGGCACTGTCCGATTACTGGGTTCATAAGTTGCTTTCTGAAAGATCAAATATTTTTTCAACCAAATTGTTTGATCCAACAAATATAATTAATACTGCTGTTAATTTTTTTAACACAAAGCGAATAATAATTAACATTCAGCCGGCTGTCAACCCCTAAATATGAATTTAATTGATATTTTTTGAACAAATTGTCAGTTTTCAGCCTAAAAATCCAAATTTTATCAATATCAACCTTAATTTTATTGAATCCTTGTCAAAATTGAGCCCAATCACAACCTCTGAAAATTCCTAAAAACTCAATATTCTAAAGATTTCTGCCATTTCTTCGATGTGGGGTGGTTGAACGAAGCGGAGTAAAATAGTGAAATGGAAAAGAACGACGTTGAACGTTTTGTAGCAGAGATCGAACTAGTCTCCCCTTTTAAAGCCCAAATCATCAATAAGATTCGGTCGTATGTCAGCGATATAAACAGCAAATCGGCCGATGCTGATGCTGAAATTGAAGAGCGTATCATCTACGGTGGTGTTGGATTTTTTATGAAAGGGAAACATTTTGGTGGAGCATATCCAAACAAAAAGCACGTCAATTTAGCATTTAGCCGCGGAGTGGAATTAGCAGATCCCAAATCGTTGCTGCAAGGAAAAGGGAAATTTAGAAGACACCTGCAGCTTTTTCATCCTGATGAGCTAGATGAAAAAGACGCTCAATTATTTGTAAAAGCGGCTGTAGAGCTTGAAGCAGCGGGTTCAAAATAGGCAACCGCCAATTATTAGCCATTTTTTATTGGTTATTACTTATTAATTATTTTTTTGAATTTATGGCCACTATTTCTTCCCACGTACTTGACTCCATTATTGGGGACCATGCCAAGCAGATTAGGATCGAATTGATCCAAATTTCGGCCGACGGCGGCCGGACCCGACTTTTCAACGTCATCGCCAATGACGAGGGGCGCATAAAAGAAGAGGTGCTAGTAAACGAGCTTGATGCAAAACATGAACTGGTTTTCCATAGTTCAGAATATTTCCAAAACCAACCGGCCACACCCCCATCAGAGCAGATTATGCCTGAAATCGTTGTTCGTTTTCTGATCCCAACCCCTGATTCAAAGATACACATCCCGCTTATGCTCGCCCCCCATCAATATTCAACATGGTGGAGCAGCTGATGAGTATGAAGTCAAAAGTATAAAGTGAGAAGTTTTAATACCATTAGGTCTTACGCAACAAGGTTTGGTAAACGCTGGCTGAGCTTGTCGAAGCCGAAGTTTGCCAAGCCGTTGCCCTTCGACAAGCTCAGGGCGCGTAAGTCCTAACCATCAAAACAAACTTCACTTTACACCCCGCACTTCATACTTAACACTTCTCACTTTATACTTTAATCATGTCCACACTCACCGTCTCCCGCCGCCAACGCGGCACCCCGTACATTCCCCGAATCGAAGAACTTGGCGTTAGTGCCTATTCAATTGTCAACCGGATGATCCTGCCCAAAGGGTTTCGTAATACAGTCGAGGAAGATTATTGGCACCTGCGCGAACACGTTCAGCTTTGGGACGTCAGCACCCAGCGTCAAATCGAAATCCGAGGCAAAGATGCGGCCAAGCTGACCCAGCTGATGACCCCGCGCGACCTGCGCAAAGCCAAAGTGGGGATGGGCTTTTATGCCCCGATAATTGATGGGAATGCGGGGATGATTAATGATCCCATCATTCAAAAGCTGGCTGAAGACCGCTTTTGGCTCTCGATTGCTGATTCAGACGTGGAGCTGTGGGCCAAAGGGTTGGCGCAAGGGTATGGGCTAGACGTAGACATTTTTGAAGCTAATGTGTGGCCGATGGCGGTTCAAGGGCCAAAATCCGATGATTTAATGGCTAAGGTTTTTGGAGAGTCGGTGCGAGACATCCGCTTCTTCCGCTTCAAGGTACTCGACTTTCAAGGGCATCCTTTGGTGGTTGCCCGTAGCGGCTACAGCAAGCAGGGCGGGTTTGAAATTTATTGTGATGATTGGGATCTGGGTCTACCACTTTGGGATGCTTTATGGGAAGCTGGGGAGGAATTTAATGTGTCTCCCGGCTGTCCAAACTTGATCGAGCGGGTTGAAGGTGGCTTGCTCTCGCTCGGGAACGAAATGACGCGAGAAAACAACCCGCTCGAATGCGGCATGGAGCGGTACTGTACGCTCGACGGGTCGCTCGACTTTGTCGGGAAACATGCGCTGATCGCCATCCACAAAGCCGGGCCCAAACAAATGATACGCGGGGTTTTGTTTGGTGGTGGCAAATGCCCGGCCGCATCGCAACCTTGGCCCGTGATGCTTGACGGCCAGCAGATTGGCTACGTCACCACCTGTATTTGGTCCCCACGTTTTGAGCAAAACGTATCGCTAGGAATGATCATACAGGGCTATTGGGATGCAGGTACAGAAGTTATGGTGCACAGCCAGGATGGGGAAATCCGGCCGGGCAAAATTATGAATCTCCCTTTCCCGAGTTAATGCTTACCCGATGACACTGACAGCCGCCATCCTCATCATCACCTCTGCATTTTTTCATGCGGGGTGGAACCTCGTCAGCAAGCGGTCCAATCCCTCGCTGGCTTTTTTTGCGCTGGCGGCCGCCTCTGGTTCAGCCGTCATGCTGCCGGTCATGCTTTTTCATCGGCAAGCTTTGCCCCATTTCCCCAGCGCTTTGTGGGGATGGGTTGCACTCACCGGTATCGCTCAAGCCGTTTATCTAACCGGCCTTGCCGGAGCATACCGCCGTGGTGATATTTCATTCGCATACCCCTTGGCTCGGGCTTTGCCGGTTCTTTTTGTAGCCGGTATCACAATTTTATTGGGCAACGGTGGTGACATCACCGGCATTGGGTATTTGGGGATGGGGCTGATCGTCATCGGCTGTATTGTGCTCCCGCTGACTTCATTTCAAGACTTTAAGCTGAAAGAATATTTCAGCCCTGTCTACGCCTTTGCGCTACTCGCGGCTATCGGCACAACGGGTTACACGATGATCGATGATCAAGCGATGCGGCTGATGCGAGAAACGGCCGAGGTGGCTCTAGAAAATCGGGCAATCACCTTGCTCTATATTTCGTTCCAAACAGCCAGCACGGCCGCAGTTGCCTGGTTGATCACGCTTTTATACCGGCCGGAACGGCAGATGTTGCAAGAGATTGTGCGAGACAGCCCTCTCCTGCGGAAAGCTTTGATCACCGGTGTTGTTATCATGGCGACCTATGGGCTAGCGTTGGCGGCGATGGCGTTTGTGACGAACGTGAGCTATGTGGCTGCGTTTCGCCAGTTGAGCATTCCGATTGGGGCGATTTTGGGGCTAACACTGCAGGGTGAACCGAGGTATCGGCCGAAACTGATCGGCATTGGTGTCATTTCGTTGGGGCTGATATTTGTAGGCTTGGGTTAACCCATCACTCCAAACGGGCAAAACGAGTTTAGCGATTTGCAGAGCTCTCCTCGTCTGAAACAACATCTTGCAGCTCAATCGGGAAACAGATTTGGAAGTTGCTCCCTATATTCAACTCGCTTTCTACGTGCACAAAACCGCCCAGCCGCTCAGCGATCATCTTTACCAAACTTAATCCAAGGCCAGACCCATTTTCAGGGCTTTGTGAATCGATGCGCGTAAATGGATCAAATATATTGTTCAGCCGATTGGGAGGAATACCAATCCCTGTATCTTGGACCGAAACAATAAAAAACTCGTCGGCAATGGTGGTGGTTAATGTAACTGAACCTCTAGCAGGCGTATATTTAACCGCATTCATCACAAGGTTCAGAATAGCTTCTTGTATCAAAAGCTGATCCCCCATAACAATCGGTTCTAAATCACTCAAAACTAAGGAGATTTCTTGCTCTTTAGCGTTAGCCATTTCTTGCAGGCTCGTCAGTACGATTTTCGCAATCTCGTTTAACTGAACCGGAACTCGTTCGATATCCACGTTTGTACTCAGCTTTTCGTATTTGATAATCCCATCAATTAACTCCCCCATCCGGGCCTGAGACCTTTTAATAATTTCAACCCGGCGAGTTTGCTCAGGAGTGAAGGGTGCCATTTCCTCAGACATGATGTTACAAAAGCCATTGATCAAACTGAGGGGTTGAACGAGGTCATGAACGGCCAAGCGCATCATGCCAGCCTTGAAGTCATGGAGCTCTTGAAGCGTTTTGACAAATTGTGCATTCTTTACGGCCACAGCAACCATAGACGCCAATCGCTCTAAAACTGAAATTTCTGATTCATCAAATTCGTATTTGGTTCTCGAAAGTGCATACAAAATCCCCAGTACTCGACCCTCATTGATGATCGGCACACCTGCGTACGCTTTTATGCCGTTCTCTGCGATCATTTTATTGGGTGTAAAGGGATCAAATGTGACGTCAGGGACAACGAGTGTCATTTTACGGTCTACGATCCAACGAGATGCTCCCTTTTTTTTCCGAACACGCTTTGGCACCCTGCTCTCAACGGAGGTTGAAGATTGCCCCATGCTAAAACGTTTTGTATTTGAATCCCACAACAGAATGCTGCCATCATCAAACCCGAGTACATTTCGAATAAATTGCACCACATCATCAAGTATCACCGAGAGCTCACGCCTGTTATTGATCGCTAAACTAATATCGAGCAAGGCTTCATTGACGAGAACTTTATCCATAGACTGACTCGGAAGCTTGTTTGTTTGACTTTCTTCAAGCAAAGGGGGCGGGCATTGATAGGCTATGTCTTGAGGTTTCATTTGATTGTGATTATTGGTGCTAAATTGAGCCTAACTTCCAGAGGGGAAAGAGCCTGTCCACTAAAATGGAGAACACAAGGTTGCAAAAAATGCACCAAGTATGATGCCGACGGCCCGCCATCTATTCATCTATCATAGAATCACACTTACATCATTATTTCACCGAGACTCTATTGCGCAATCACCTAATTGTTAATGGGAAAATTGTACTAAGAACCGCTAACTCATCTTAAAGTTTGGAAGGGACTTAGACGGCCAGCTTTTACCAAAATACCAAAGCCATAGCTGTTTACCGATTTTGATAACCAACAAAACGGTCATCACGATGAGCACAATGGTCAACGCCAAGTGGAGAACTTGGTTAAACAAAGTCACTGTCACAATTTGTGGCACCGCGTTGATTCGATAGATAACAAATATGCCAAATGCAGATTGTCCGATATCTAGCCAGCGTAAAAGCGTCGTCCAGCGGCCGCGCCAAGCGACCAATCCGCTTACGACGCCGTCAGCAATCACTGATGCGACAAACAGAGGCAGCAACGGCCGAAATGCATCTGTAATCACCCAGCCTAAAATACCTTTAGGGGCCAAAAAGATAAGGGCCGCACCTACAAACAGAATCGAGAAAACAACCCCGGTTATCACTTCCCACCGATTGATGCGGTCTGGATCATCGGCCGGTTGAATCATAGTGGGCTTCCATGCTTCAGTTTCGATTTCAGGAGCAAAATCACTCCCATAATAACGTTCGAGCAATCCGAAAATCAGCGTGATGATGGCAAAAGAGATTCCAATCGCCTGTAGATATGCCTCAACAAGGCCTCGGCCGGGCGAAAACAAATTAACCGCCCCAATCCCCCAATAAGAGACAGCAAAAGCTACTAGATGCACAGCAGTCAAAACGAAAAAGACAATCGTAGCAACCATTTGGAACAAGGGGAACCAGCGGGGTCCAATCAGATATTTTTCACCACGATATTGAACCGCCATCTCTTCCGGGCTGCCAAACTCAATCAGAACGTCACTCACCAAAGAGACAGAGACATCTCGATCGCTGGCTTCAGCACGTGTCTCAACTTCATCTTGAATCAAAGATCGCAATTCTCGTTGAATATCTTCGCGCCCTTTTTTAGGCAATAAAGACCCCACCTCAACAATATAACCGTCTATCATTTCTTCCGGGTTCATGATTTTCTCCTTTTATGTGTTATAAAAGTTTGTCCATTGTTCCAATCAAAAATTGCCAATCTTGTTTCAGATGCTCAAGAATTTCAGCCCCCGCGTCGCTGATGATGTAATAGCGCCGCGGCCGTTTTGCATCGACCACCCGCCAATCACTCTTTAGCAGCCCTTGTTTTTCCAAGCGCCGCAGTAATGGATAGAGCGTCCCTTCGTTTATTTCTAGCCCTTTTTCAGCTAAAGCTTGCTTTAAAGAATACCCATACTGCTCAGTTTTAAGCTGAGCCAGCACGGCTAAAACCAAGGCCCCTCGTCGTAGTTCGCCGCTTAAATTTTCATACAGGCTCTTTGAATCAGACTTTTTTGCCATGCAGGAGAGGTTACTGTATATCGCACAGTATTGTCAAGTCACAGTATTAATTGCATTAGGTTGTTCGTAGGTAAGCCCGTATCAACTCGAGCGTTTTTCCAACCAAATCCCCTCCCCCCTGCTTCGCAGGGACCCTCTCCCAGTGGGAAAAGGAAATTAACTGGTTTGTTATGGACAAATTTTGCCCTGCTGAACAATTTCGCTCCCTTCTCCCGAGGGGAGAAGGTGCCCCGCCAGGGGCGGATGAGGGGTTCATAAGGCAATTCTTCGCTTAAGGTGGACCCAATGGGTCGTTCAGGCACGTGCCTTTAGCCCAGCGTGTTCTCAATCGAAATAGTCGGGTAAAATCTTGGTCGAAATAATTTCTAAAGTTACTGGAGAGACACCCCATGAAAGAAGCAGTTATCGTATCCACCGCTCGTACACCCATCGGCCGAGCGTATAAAGGGGCATTAAACGCCACACACGCCCCTACACTGGCAGGACAAACTATCGCAGAAGCGGTCAAACGGGCGGGCATCGACCCGGCCGAAGTTGACGATGTGATCATGGGATGCGCCATGGGGCAAGGGACAACGGGCTACAACATCGGCCGCTTAGCAGCCTTAGCGGGCGGACTCCCCGTCACCGTGAGCGGCATGACGATCGATCGCCAATGTTCATCTGGGATGATGGCGATCGCTACGGCCGCCAAACAAATCATCCACGATGGAATGCAGGTCGCCATCGGCGGTGGGGTTGAGTCGATCAGCCTCGTCCAAAATGACCACATGAACCGCTTTCAGGGGCAAGATCCTAAACTGATGGCGGTACACAAAGACGTGTACATGCCGATGCTACAGACGGCCGAAACAGTGGCGGCTCGTTACGGCATCAGCCGCGAAGCGCAGGACGAATACGGCTATCAGAGCCAAATGCGGACTGCGGCCGGGCAAGAAGCTGGAGCATTTGATGATGAGATCATCCCGATCAAAACAACCAAAGCGGTTTTTGATAAAGAAACAAAAGAGATGAGCTTTCATGATGTAGAACTTACCAAAGATGAGGGGAACCGGCCGGGCACGACGCTCGAAGGATTGGCCAATGTTCGTTTGGTCAACGAAGGTGGCACCATCACGGCCGGGAATGCCAGCCAAATGTCAGACGGCGCATCTGCCTGTGTGTTGATGGACGGCAAGCTAGCCGAACAGCGTGGGTTACAACCGCTCGGCATTTATCGTGGGATTGCGGTCGCCGGGTGTGAGCCGGACGAAATGGGGATCGGCCCGATTTATGCGATTCCAAAATTGCTCAAGCAACATGGTTTAAGCATCGACGATATCGACTTGTGGGAACTCAATGAAGCGTTTGCGGTTCAAGTCATCTACTGCCGTGATCATCTGGGGATTGATAACGACAAGCTCAACGTGAACGGTGGCTCAATCTCAATTGGGCATCCTTATGGGATGAGCGGCAGCCGGATGGTGGCGCACGCCCTGATCGAAGGCAAACGTCGTGGCGCAAAATATGTGGTTAGCACCATGTGTGTAGGCGGTGGCATGGGTGCGGCCGGGCTGTTCGAAGTGGCCTAATTAAACACAATGGATCGGTCAGATTCTCATGATCTGACCGATCTACTCTCAACAAGTTTGGGATCACCTACTGTTCAATCCAGCTTATTTTGAATGAAAATCAGTTAATTAAAGGCCTATCTCAGCAAACTCTTTTTTGTATACAATCCAAAAGTTCATCGCCAAAGCCGACTCACAATCTAACTTGACGACTCGTTTTTATTAGCCTAGAATCTCGTCGCGTCGCTGTTTTGTATACAATTTATTGACAAACGGGACATTGAACCAACTAGGGTCAACCATTTAAAAAGGGATCGGTGATGTTTAAATCTAGCCAAGAAACAAAAGCAGATCCGCCATCTGAAGCATTTGGTCCCAACACCACCTTGCGTGCGCAGGTTCAAAACACACTGCGCAATGCGATTCTAAACGGCCGGTTTAAGGCGGGGCAAAAACTAATTGAACGGGAGCTGTGCGAATTGACCGGAGCCAGCCGCTCGATCCTACGCGAAGCCCTTATCAACTTAGAAGCCAACGGCCTCATTGAAAGGCAGTCTTACCGAGGGTTTAGAGTTACACAGATCGGACCACGCAAAGTTAAAGAGATTTTTGAACTCAGAGCAACGCTAGAGACACTAGCGGCCGAGCTTTTCACCGAACGGGCAAGCGACCAAGAGATTCAAGCGGTTGCTGATGTATTTATCGAGCTGGAAGAATGTGTGCGTGATTTTGATTTAGAACGGATGCGAGCGGTAAAAGTTCGCTACTACGACATCCTATTTACCGGCTGCCGCAACGTAGAAATTCGGCGCGCGCTAGAAAATGTGATTGATCGCATTCACTATTTGCGCAGTCAGCTCATTGCGGACCCCGACCGGCGAAAAACATCGCTCATTGAGATGCGCCGCCTGACAACGGCCCTGGTTAATCGGGATCAGCTAGCGGCGCGGGCGGCCTGCTTGGCCCACGTGGTGGCGGCTCGCGATGCGGTGTTAAAACAAATGGCAGACGCAACCGAAACCCCCTAAACAAACTTTAAAAGCGAGGAAAAGAAGTGGCAGATCAAGACAACAATGGAACTGTTTATGAGTTAAGCGGTCCTGAGGATGCACCGGTCATCGCCCTAGTGCACGGCCTTGGGCTAAACCGGCAAACATGGCGCGATCATGAGCCCAAGTTGGCCAAACGGTATCGGGTTCTAAACTACGACCTGTATGGACATGGGGAAAGCGCTCCACCACCTTTAAAGCCAACCCTTACGCTCTTTGCCGAGCAGCTGCGAGACTTGCTTGATTATCTCAACATCAACAGCTGTGCCGTCGTCGGCTTCTCATTAGGTGGGATGATTAATCGCCGCTTCGCCCTTGATTTCCCCGGCCGTGCAACCGCCCTCGCCATCCTCAATTCTCCCCATGAAAGGGGTGATGAAGCCCAAAAAGCGGTTGAAGAACGAGCCGCAAAATCGGCCGCCGGTGGCCCAGGAGCCACGCTCGACACCACGCTAAAACGGTGGCTTACGCCCGATTTCTTAGCCAATGAACCGGCCAGAATAGAAGAGATCAAAAAATGGGTGCTGGCCAACGATCACGAGATCTATGCGCAGTGCCGTTGGGTATTGGCTAACGGAGTGATCGAAATCATCCGGCCGGAGCCGCCCCTAACCGTGCCAACCTTGGTGATGACGTGTGAAAACGACACAGGCAGCACCCCAGCCATGAGCCACACCATCGCCTCCGAAATCGCCGGATCACAAACCATCATCGTGCCAAAATTGCAGCATTTAGGGCTGCTTGAACAGCCGGATCTGTTTACAACACCGGTATTAAAATTTTTAGACGAGCTGTTTTTCTAAATCAGCACAACTCAAAAACCCCACATAAAAGAAGGACAACTATGAAACATTTATCAGGTGGCCAAGCGGCCGTAGAGGCACTCAAAGTAGAAGAAGTGGGCCATGTGTTTGGCCTGATCGGCTCTGCCACAATCGAAATGTTTGACGCTTTTTACGGCTCAACAGACATTAAGTTAATCGGCGTACGTGATGAACGGACCGGAACCCATATGGCCGACGGGTATGCCCGAGCAACCGGCGGACCGGGTGTGATCTTGGCAGGCCAAAACGGACCTGGCACAACCAATCTTGTAACTGGCTTGTCACAAGCGGCGGCCGCATTCTCCCCTGTCGTCGCTCTGGCTGGTTCTTTAGCAACCGGCCATGTCTATCGGGATGCGTTTCAAGAGGTTGACCAAGAGGCGCTGTTTAAACCGATCACCAAAAAGACGTGGACCGTTCCATCCACCGACCGGGTACCAGAAATGATGCGGGAAGCATTCCGTGTGGCACTCTCACCCCGGCAAGGACCGGTTCAGCTGAACTTACCCCGCGACATTCTAGCAGCCACGGCCGACTACCCTGATTTTCAATCACCTAAACAGTATCGGTCGCACAGCTTACCGGCCGCACCAGAAGCGGCCATTCAAGATTCGGCCGAGCTGTTGCGCCATGCGAAAAAGCCGGTCATCGTCGCCGGTGGTGGCATCAAGAACACCGTGGCCCATGAAGCCTGCATCGAACTGGCCGAAACATTAAACGCCCCGATTGTGACCTCACCGGGCCATGGGGATGCGATCCCGTTTGGCCACCGCCTAAATGCTGGGCAGATGGGGCCGCGCGGTAACGTAGTGGCTTCAAGATTGGTGAAAGAGGCTGACGTAATTTTGGCCCTCGGCACCCGATTGGGCTTCAACTCAACCTTTTACACCTACGACAACATTAATGAACAGGCGAAAATCATCCAGGTTGAAATTGAGCCAACCGCCATCGGCCGGTTTTTCCCGGTCACCATCGGCATTTTTGCAGATGCCCCTACGGTGGCTAAGCAGCTAACAAAAGCGCTTGGCACGCTTGAGGCCATAGCAGAGGTTGATGCTTGGACCCAACAGTATATTCAAGAGCGAAAAGCGTATTTAGCCAAACGGGATGCGGACGCAGATGTTGAGGCGTTCCCCATCGTTCCGTCTGGGCTGTTTAAGGGATTGCGTGATGCGTTACCAAAAGATGCGACCATCACCCTAGATGCTGGAACCATGTGCCTGCAGGTAACCGACGCACTGAATTACCATCGGCCGCAAAGCTTGTTTACCCCGCTTGATTTTGGCCTTGTCGGCTTTTCGTTTGCAGCTGGATTAGGGGCAAAAGCGGCCCGGCCGGACTCACCCGTGATTAGTTTCTGCGGGGATGGTGGCTTCGGCATGACGATTTCTGAGCTCAGTACGGCAGTTGAATACGACCTCAACACTGTCACCATTGTGATGAACAATCAGTGCTGGGGTGCTGAAAAGGCGTATCAACGAGACTTTTTTGACGAACGGTATATTGCGGCCGACATTAAAAGCCCGCCGTTTGACAAAGTCGCAGAACTCTATGGCGCGGCCGGATATCGGGTCGAGCGGGTGTCAGAGCTGGGCGATGCGGTGCAAGCTGCGCTCAACTGTGGCAAACCGGCCGTCATCGATGTGGCCGTTGATCCCAACGCCCTTTACAGCTTCCGACGTGATTCGTTTAAACATCGGGAGTAATCAGCTATCAGTATTCAGTTTTCAGTTAGGCTGCTAAAAGTCAAGCTGAAAGCTGACGGCTAATAGCTAAAAGCCAAAAATGACTCAAGAAGAAAAAATATATCCAAACACAATTGCCCATCAAGAAAAAGGAGACTGGAACCCGATCTGGGGACAGCTCCAAGAAATTGACCCAGATTATCTAGAAGCGTACCTCACTTTTCGGTCGATTCCTCGCCGTGAAGGCCCCCTGCCGGAAAAGTACAAAGAGCTGATTATGATTGCGATCAACGCGGCTACTACCCATCTTTATGCACCCGGCACCCGCAGACATATGCAAAACGCCTTAAAAGCTGGGGCCACCAAAGAGGAAATTTTTGAAGCGATTCAGCTCACCACGGTGATGGGAATCCACGCCATGAATTTGGGATTGCCGATGCTTAATGAAGAGGTTAAGAAGTTCAACGCGGCCCAGTCATAGCCAGCACCACAGGAAAAACAACATGAAACATTATCAAATGTACATCGATGGAAAATGGTGCGACGCTGAAGATGGCGCAACCCTCCAATCGATTAACCCGGCCACAGGGCAAGTTTGGGCCACGGTTGCAGTTGCGGGTGAGGCTGAGGTCAATCGAGCCGTAGCGGCGGCCGACCGTGCTCTAAAATCTGGCCCATGGGCAGAGATGAACGCGACCCAACGGGGGAAACTACTGCGCAAATTGGGTGACTTGATCAGCACGCGGGTTAAACATCTGGGTGATATCGAGACGATTGACAGCGGCAAATTGGCCAAAGAAACGCACGGTCAAACCGGCTATGTCTCTGACTACTATTATTACTACGCTGGTTTAGCCGACAAAATTCAGGGGGCAACGCTCCCCATCGACAAACCGAACATGCACGTGTACACCAAGCGTGTTCCGATTGGGGTGGTAGCGGCCGTTGTGCCGTGGAACGCGCAGATGTTTTTGACGGCGACCAAGCTGGGTCCTGCTTTGGCGGCCGGGAACACGGTGGTATTGAAAGCGTCTGAACATGCTCCAGCCCCGCTATTTGAGTTTGCCAAAATTATTGAAGAGGCCGGTTTCCCACCCGGCGTTGTGAACGTCATCACCGGCTTTGGTGAGCCATGCGGCCGGTTGCTCACCAGCCATCCTGACGTAGCCCGGGTCGCTTTTACCGGCGGACCAGAAACTGCGCGCCATGTGGTGCGCAACACGGCCGAAAATTTCGCCGTTGTCTCGCTTGAGCTGGGTGGCAAATCACCCATCATTGTGTTTGAAGATGCGGATATTGAAAACGCCCTGAATGCTGTTATCGCCGGAAACTTTGGGGCCACGGGGCAGAGCTGTGTGGCAGGCTCACGTGTCTTTGTCCAGTCGAGCATCCGCAAAAAGTTTTTAGAGCAGCTGGTTGAGCGGGCCAAACTAATCAAGATCGGCGATCCCTTGGCCGAAGAGACGCAAATTGGGCCGCTGGCAACCAAAGCGCAGCTCGAACATATCACAGAATCTGTGAACGATGCGGTTGCTCAAGGAGCTACGCTGTTGCACGGTGGAGCATCTCCCAAAGGCTTTGAAAACGGCTGGTATTACGAGCCAACTATTCTTGATTGCCCCAATCAACAGGTACGCACGGTTCAAGAAGAGATGTTTGGCCCTGTGCTTTCAACCCTTAGCTTTGAGACGGAAGAAGAGGCGATTGCGCTGGCAAACGATACACAGTTTGGTCTAGCGGCCGGTGTGTTTACTAAAGATGTCGGCCGGGCAATTCGTGTCTCAGACGCGATTCTTTCCGGCATTGTATGGGTCAACACCTATCGGGTGATCTCACCCATCGCCCCGTTTGGTGGCTTTAAGCACAGCGGCCCCGGCCGTGAAAGCGGTGTCGATGCGATTCACGAATACACCCGCACAAAAACCGTTTGGATCAATACGTCCCAAGAGCCAATGGCAAATCCATTTGGCATTCGATAACTAAAACCCAAAATAACCCACAATCCCAGGAGACAACCTAATGAAATTTCAACTTGCAGTAAATATGGAGCGAATGGGTCCCGGAGAGCACGACATGGTGGATGTTGAAAGGCATACGCTTAAAATGGTGCAGATGGCTGACGAAGGGGGCTTTAACATCGCATGGGCGGCCGAGCATCATGCCTTAGAAATGACAATTGCCCCCAATCCATTCCAGATTTTGACCTGGTGGGCGGCCCACACCAACACTATTCGGCTTGGCCCGGCCGTGGCGGTCGCCGCTTATTGGAACCCGATCAATCTTGCTGGCGAGGCGGCTTTGCTTGACCTGTACAGCGGGGGACGGCTTGAGTTCGGCATCGGTTCTGGCGCGTATCAGCGTGAGTTTGACCGGATGCACCCCGGGCTGTCGCAGAAAGATGCGTGGCGCTACATGCAAGAGATGCTCCCGGCCGTAAGGGCGTTATGGGAGGGAGATTACGAGCATAACGGTGAATTTTGGCAGTTTCCCACAGCAACCTCCGTTCCCAAACCGCTGCAAAAAAGCCCTCCTGTTTGGGTGGCGGCTCGCGCACCAATTACATTCGATTATGCTGTGGAGAACAATTGCCATGTCATGTCGTGGCCTTTTACTCAGCCAATGGATGAAGTGACCGTATATAAAAACAGGCTTGAGGATTCAATAGCCAAAAACGGTGGCTCACATCGGCCGATTTTTGCCGTCATGCGCCATGCGGCCGTTTATGACAATAAAAAAGATTGGGAGATTCCGGTTCGGGCGGCTCAGCGTCAGCTGGGTCAGTTTGGCAATTTGATGAAAGGAACAGGCAAAGTGATTAATGGGTTCCCTGAAACCCCGGACATGGAAGAGCTGGTCCAAAACCCGATGCTAAATGGTGACATGCTGCACGAAAACATGCTGTTTGGAACCCCTGATGAAGTCATCAAAAAGCTCAAAGTTTACGAAGAACTCGGAGCTGACGAGTTTATTTACTATGCCAGCTTGGGGTTACCACACAAAGAGCAAATACGGTCTTTAGAGTTATTCTGCAAAGAAGTGATGCCTGAGTTCGCAGAATAAACCATCAAGCGATTCATGTCTCCCCCAATCTCGCAGGATCAATCCTGCGGTTAAGATAGGAAGCCCGATAAGTCGGGCTCTCGCGGCTGTTTTAACCTGATTGATCAGGTTTCTTCTCTTAAACGAGGGCTTCAGCCCTCGGAAAAATGGGCCAAATTAATACCAAATGCCCGATGGTGTCCGCCCCTATGTAGTTTTGACGTTTGCACGTTTTTCGCAGGCCGCGTTTCAGGATGGAAGCGAAAGTAAAAATTGGCGAAGGTCTTCTCAAGAAAATAGCCGTTTTTGCAATACTTCTATATGTTCAACGCCTAATCCACAACAAGTGCCAATCAAGTTCACACCCCGGCCGAGCCAACGTTCGGCCGCATCCGCATAATCCTCAGGATGAATGATGCCGTCGTAAATCCAAGCCTGCCCGTCGACATATTCACCCGAATGGGCATACACACCGATCAGCCCGTTCCATTGCTTTTGCATCACATCTAAACAAGCATCGATTTGTGGCGTTTTTGTGTGCATGATGCTAATCAGCGGGATGTCGTACCCATCAAGGGCTTTAATCCCTTCTTCCAGCGATCCGCCATAAAGCAATTGGGGAACCCCGTCATCGTCGAGATCACAGCTAAATCCAACCCAAACGGGCAACCCGGTTCGCTGTGATTCTTCGATCTGAATCTTCATTTTTTCGATGTCAGACATCATTTCTAGCATGATCAGCTCGGCCCCAGCCTCGTGCATGATGATCGCTTGGTCGCGGGTGTTTGTGCGTAGCACATCAAGAGATGGCTCCGATTTCCAATACCAGTGGGATATGCCTGCGGCGACAACCACATCATCGGCCGATAGCGCCTCACGCGCTTCAACTGCTAGCTCAACCCCACGCCGATTAAGCAGGTCAAACTCAGCTTCCCAAACGGCATCTTCTAAAATTGCCCGGCCGGTAGCAAACGTGTTCGAAATAATAATTTCTGCCCCAAGTTTGATGTAATCGGTATGGATTTGTCGCATGATCTCAGGATGGGTTTTGGCTCCACCTGCGTTCCATGCGTGTTCAACGGCCGGGACACCCCGCCGTTTGACCTCTGTGCCAGTCGCTCCGTCAATTAAAATTTTCTCTCCGGCCGAAAGCCGATCCAAAAGCTTGGTATACGCGTTCATACATTCACCTTTCATTTCAACTGAAAAGGCAAATTTTACACCGATTTTCGGCCGAGGCCAGAGAGAAAAAGTCGGTATTTAGCCGAAGATTATTACGCTGTTTTTTGATTGTTAATGGCTAAATATGTCTCGTAGAACTCGGTTAGCTTCAAAAAGGTCTCGGCCCACAGCTCTTCAGCTTTCTTTTCGGAAACACCGGTTTCCAAGTGGGTGTCGTTGTGCATCCATACCGCATCTGCCCGCAGCTTACCAAGGTGGTACGCTTGCTCATATGGAATGTCTGACAAGCCAGCCACAATAGAGGCATCATGATGGGTGTATTTTTCATATTCGCGGCGATGATGGGCTACCCAACGCTCGAAGTCATGCTCCGCTATTTTGGCCCCATCCACATTAACCCCCAACTTATCAACTAGCAGGGTGTAATGCTCTTTCAGCCCATTGCGAACTTTCTCCCAATACATTTCAGATTCTGAGATCATTCCCCCATCTTCGGCCGTTTCGGCTACATCGTGCCACCAAACCGCACTAATCCAAGGCTCCAAAATTTCAAACGCTTCATCTTTCGATATCGGGTATATCTCGGTATAAAGGTTTGCCATAGCGGTCATCAGCCTATGAGGGAGCTTTTTATCGTGCAGCTTCCAAGTATTTAATTCTAGCTTAGTAAGGTTCAATGCTTCAGGGCTAACATGGGTTGACTCTAAATAATTCAAATTCATAAATACACATCCTCGTTTGTTTGTCTCTTCAAAAAAAACTTAAATTGGCACATAAAAGTTAAAACAGGCAGCAAAGAAAATCTGATGGCATTCTCTATTCTTCTTTATTTTTGTAGTTGGGGCTTGATAGGTTAGCCGTGCAGCGCCGCAAAATCGTTAACAAGACTAGGGAAGATCAAAATGCATTTAATGTTTCCACCAGCTGATTTTGGATTATCTTCTATATTTCATCAGCATGTACTTGATTAGTTATTTCAAGCAGCCTCATGCTGAAAAGATTTCCTCTCATTCCAAATCACAATTCAAAACGAATAAAATAATTCTCGCCTCGAACATTTTATAAGACCCACCCTGAATACTCCCACCGTTTTAATCTGCTAATACCACTAGGGTCCTAGCCGGTTAGTACTATTTTTGACCGATTTTTGTTGGCTTCACGAAACTTGAAGCGAAATGATAGGTGTAAAAATACGCTGAATAAACAAATGTTTGGCTTAATCTCGACGAGATCCTGAATAAAGTCGAGCCCGAATCTGATCGCGTAAGGTCACAAGCTCTGGATAATCGTAAAAGAATCGGACCTTTTGATCAGCAATCGAATTACCCGCAGGCTTCTCGTTCAACACAAAATGTGTCCAAGATTCGGCAATATCTTCCCCTGGATTAGTGGCGGCGTAATCGGTGACAAAGCGGTCTTGATACTGTTCGTAGAAGCTGTAAAGCTCGTCTGGGTCCTGATCCAAGGGGAGTTCTGCATAAATATCTTGCCAAAATGCATTATAAAAATCATTGATGTATGAGTTTGAATTAGCGCACCCTTCACCGGTGAAAAAACGGTTGCAAGCTTCGGCCGCCTCTTCATAAGCGAGATCATCTGCATTGGCTTTTGTATCAAATGGGACTTGATTGTTGTTTAAAGTGAGCACATGCCCAAATTCATGAATCAGAGTGTACCGCTGCTCTTTTTTATTCTCAGCATCAACCGCATCCATCACAATTTTCCACTGGGTCTCATTTCCTGGGATCGGTTCAACATAGGCCATCGTGTTGTCTACACCATCGGTAAAAATGCCGTATTCTGCGATTTGTCGTCTATTTTCGGCTGGAATAATGGTTGCAAACTCTTGCCACATCGCCTCATGGGCAACTGTGTCGGCGATAATATCTTCTTCTTCAACGGTTAACGGTTCACCTTCGATAGGATCAACCGGCCGGTCATTTTGCAGAGTGTAGGTCACGAGCACATTCACATCTTCAGGCACACCAAACACAATATTGCCTAAATCGGCTAAGAAGTCGCCAAAAAATCCCAACAGCCCCGGGTCCTCTGCACAGGTTCCATCTAACTCACAAGTGAGATAACAATATTGATCTTCTTCAACAAACGTCTCATCTTCGTAACAGTCATCAGCCGTTAAAACAAACGCCTCAGGCGCACATCCGGCCAAAAGCATTCCAAAAGCAACTTGCAGTATAAATCCGATTCTCAAATATTGTTTCATAATCTCTCCAGTTGATAGACAGAGTTTAATCACAATTCAGCAAATTATCACCAGCTATACAGTCCTATTATTTTCGCTATTGCTAAAAAATAGCTCTAGCTTTCAAACGGATCAATTTTTAAAAGATGCTTGATTTGTGACCATGCATGAGCCTCGTTTTCACCAACCTGGTAAGGCTTAAACCCCATCCCTAAATAAAGATTTAAAGCTGGAACACGACGGGTGTTGGTTGATAAAAACGCGGCCGAATGACCCAGCTCAGTAAGCAGTTGACACGTTTTTGCCAACATCGGCTTTGCCAGTCCCATCCCCTGCGATTCCGGCCGGATAGCAACCCAGTGAACCTGACCCAGCGATTCCCCCGTTAATTTACTAGACTCCCATGCGGTAATCGACCCGATATCTCGGCCGGAAGGGTCCACCAAAAACATGACCCGCTCAGCCAAGTAGTCGGCCGGACCTGACAAGGAATTCTTAAATGTATCAGCGGTTGCGGTAAAAAACTCATCGGCCGAGTTTTGGACATCAACCCATGTCGCAACATCACCCTCACAGTAAAATCGCATGCTGTACCCCTCCGGCAGAGGCATTTGAGCCACACGGCTTAAATCTTCGTGCATCATCCAGACATCTACATCGGGCAAGTCGTCTTGGTCAAGATGATTCATTTAACTTTTCAACGTATTGGGGGCTTCATAATCGGCCGAATGGATGAACTTGTGATTGGCTAAATAACGGCCCATCGTTTCCCGCTGCAGGTCGCTCAAAATCCACCTCTTTTTGTCTGAGTCCTGCGCCAAAACGGTGCCCGCCTGAGAATCTTTGTCTAAAACAGCCACCACGTCCGTCATGTCAGCCGGCCGACAGTTGCAATAGGCCAACATCGCTTCGGCCGTTTTCTGCGGCTCTTGTTTCCAATCACGATACCGAATGGCAAGCATCTCCATCCCCATGTCACAATACTGAGCATGCCGCTCCATATAATTTAGCCATTCAAGCGTCATCAGCTCGGCAAACGTCCGGTGAGGTTCAGGGGGGAGCTGCCCAATCGCTGGAATCAAGACTTCTTTATATCCTCGATATCCGATTTCATGCCCCCTCAGCTCGTCGGCCGACATTTCGCCCCCGCCAAAATACGCGGTTAAGCAAGATTGCATCCAAGTTTCAGCATTGCGATATAAAAACAGATGCTTCGCCTCTGGAAAAAGCTCATGCAGCCAACCGGTTAACTCAAGCGCGTAGCTATGTTCTTTTATCACCCATGCCCGATCAGCAGCCGTTTTACACAGCAACAACACCGTTGCCTTCAACAAAGCCATTTGCTCAGCTTTTTTGGCAGGATGTGAATTCTTCTCGATCACCAGTTGAGGGAGCACAAAAGGCTCTGACAAATTTATGACGCCGGGCACCTGCGCAAAGAGCTGGCTGGCCAATGTTGAGCCACAGCGGCCGGTTGAATGGATAAAAACAAGTCGATCTTGATCGATACTCACCCGCTCTGCCATCTGCACTAACGTATTAAAAGACACCGTCATTACCCGCAATGCTTCGTCATATTGGGTGATAAACATAAACGGAACCTGAGACAAATCAGTCTCGGCCGGAGTTTCAACAAATACGGCGGTTTCTGTATCAAAATCCAGGCTGTACAGGGTCACCGAATCATTCCCCAAGATCGCATCAATGCCGGTTCTACTTGTCTCTTCCAGCCCGAAGTCTGACAGATGTGGGATCGCAAACATTGAGTCCCGTAACTTTTCTACAATTTTATAAATGATTACTTCCATTAAATCCCACCCTATTGTTTAATCCGGCCGATAATCGTTTCAAAATCGGTGTGAGGTGACAAAGCGCCAAACGCACCGCTCCGATTTGGACCCAAACGCGATTCACAAAACGCATCAGCCACGGCTTGGTTCCCATGGCGCACCAGCAACGACCCTTGCAGGGTCAAAGCCAACTTTTCGGTGATGGCTCTAGCCCGTAGCTGAATGTGATCTTCATCTGCAAGATCATTTTTTAGCGATTCAATCGCTCCGTCCAACAATCCATTTGCCCCTTTTGCTTGCTCTAATTCTTGCAAGACCGCTGGAACCGCCTCCGGCTCACGCCCCATCGCACGCAACACGTCTAAACACATCACATTCCCTGACCCTTCCCAAATGCTGTTCAGGGGCGCTTCACGGTATAAGCGAGGGATAATCGATTCTTCGATGTAGCCGGAACCACCCAAACATTCAAGCGCCTCTCCAATCTGCATCGGAGCTCGCTTGCATACCCAATATTTAGCAATGGCGGTCCCGATCCTGGCAAACGCTTTGGCAGTTGGATCATTTTCAGACTCATCCATCGCCCGGCCGAGACGCATCGTTAGCACCAGCGCCGCTTCACTTTCAATCGCCAAGTCTGCCAACACATTGCGCATCAGCGGCTGATCGATTAGCTTTTTGCCAAAGGCAGACCGATGTGCCACATGATGATGAGCCCGCACCAGCGCTTGTCGCATCAGTCCGGCCGAACTTGCCGCACAGTAATAACGATTCCCCGTTACCATCTGCATGATCGTCTGCAATCCTCGGCCGTCTGGCCCCAGCATCACCCCATAGGTATCCTGCAATTCAATCTCTGAAGATGCGTTTGAGCGATTGCCCAACTTATCTTTTAAGCGCTGGATATACAGCGTGTTCCGCACATTATCCGGCCGCCAACGAGGCACTAAAAAGCATGACAGTCCAGTCTCTGTATAGGCCAACGTCAAAAACGCATCACACATCGGAGCCGAGCAGAAAAACTTGTGACCAGTCAGCAAATACTCAGCCCCATCCCCAGTTTTTCCATTTAACGGAACCGCCTGAGTCGAATTGGCCCGCACATCAGATCCCCCCTGCTTTTCAGTCATAAACATTCCGAGTACCGCCCCCGCCTTTTCACAAACCGGAATGTCTCGCTTGTCATATCGGGTAGAGAGCACACGAGGAATCCACTCTTCGGCAAGGGCCGGGCTAACCCTTAATGATGGAATTACCGAATAGGCCATCGCCATAGGGCACATCACCCCACCTTCAACCTGGTTAAACATGTAAACCAAAGCCGCATACCCAACCTGAGCTCCCGCTTGTGGATGATTCCACGGAAAACTATGCACTTCGTTTTCAATCGCGTGTGCCATCAGGTCATGATAGGTGGGATGGTATTCAACGCTGTTGAGCCGATTTCCGTATCGATCATAAGCCTTCAATTCTGGATGATTACGGTTGGCCATATCAGCTTTATGAAACATCTCGGCCGTACCTGTGTTTTGGCCAAAACCGGCTAGCTTTTCAGCTGCCCATCCTGCCCCTTCACGCTCAACCGTTTCGCGCAGGGCGACATCATCTTGCCACAAATTTTGATCACCCAAGTGGGGCGGCATGTTTAGTACTTCGTGTGTAGGCAGGTTGGAGATAGGGTTTAAAGGGTTCATTTTTTAAAAGCTCGATTTAGCTATTCAACGGCAATAATTAACTTGCCTTGCGCACTTTCCCGACAAAGACCAGTCAGGTTTATACGAACAACTTGGCCAAACACCAGTGAGAAACGGAAACCTGACTGGTCTCTAGCGCGTAACATCAATAATCAATTTTCAGGCAAAGACCATACGGCCCGTGGGATCTGTTTTTCTTTGTCAACAAACGGCAGCGCATCAACCAGCGCCTCATGCATTGTTCCGGCTTCATCTTGCAACATCACCGTTTGACCCAGCCAATCGCCACCGGCCAAAGGTTTATCAAAACGAACGTAGCCAATACCGGTATCTAAAGTTGGGGACCATGTGCCAATGGTTAAATGGCCTACCGGCCGATCGTCATGAAAAACGGTTAGGCCTGTTGCGGGGGTTGTTCCTGCGCAGGTCAATCCAAACAAAAGCTGGGTACGGTCGGCCGTTTCTAACGCTGCCCGGCCGATAAACCGATCCTTTTTAAAGTTTACAAACTGACCCAAACCTGCGCCAAACGGGGTTAAGTCCGGTTCAATATCGCTCCCATTGTCCAAAATGCCCGATTCAATACGGCGAATGCCCATCGACGAGGCACTGCTGAACGCCATGCCAAACGGCTCGCCGCAAGCAAAAAGATGGCTCCAAAGTGCATCATGATCCGTTGGCTCACGGCCACTGTTACAATAAATTTCGATCCCAACTTCGCCCGTCCAGCCGGTCCGTGATACCCACAGCTTTTGCCCACCAATCACAAACCATCCCGCCTGAAAATATTTAAAATCGGCCGACAACCCGCCTCCTATCGCCGCGTTCAGAACGTCTAGCGATTTTGGCCCCTGAATTTGAATTACGCGGGAAATAGGATCACGCACTTCGACATCAAGGCCGATGGCGTGTGCCTTGAGCCAGCTCATAAACTCTCCGTTAGCCTTCACATACCAAAAGCGATCTTCACCCAAACGCATCAAGACGCCATCCATCAAAACGGTGCCGTCGTCATTGCATGCGATTCCATAACGGCAGCGGCCGACGTTCATCGGTGCCACGCGACAAGTCAACACTTTATCAAGCAGCACGGCCGCATCTGGTCCTATAATTTCTAGCGGTTTTTCTGGCACATCGTACAGCAAAACATCCCGTCTTAGTTTCCAATATTGCGGGATGGGATCTTCGCTATCGTCAGTTTTAAGCGGGTAGAAACGGTTGCAATACATGCCAAAAACCGTTTGATCAGTTACATAGTGTTTGGCAAATGGGGAATGCCCGTAACGATAGGCACTGAGCTGAATGGTTTTAAAAGATTCGATATAAAAGTGCTTTCTGGTGGTCATATTTTCTCTCTTTAGCAAATAAGCTCTCGTCAAATCCGTCACATAACAAAATCACCTGCTGGATAAATGCATCTAGATTGTGCACTTGATCTGGCAGGTGTTTTTTTGTTTGTATTCATCAAAGCTGATTTTAAATCAATCAGCCGATTCGACCACCATAGTTTTTAGCCAACCTGTTCAGCTCGTGCTTTGATAATTCCAAGAATGTAGTCCTGCAAATTGTGCATCAAATAATCTGTCCAACGTGCACCATATCGATTAAATCGTGTTTGCAGATAATGTTCGGAAGAAAAATGGAGCAATACGGTGCCATCTTCTAAAGGCTCTATCTCATACATGCCTGCGACAACATCAAACACCTCCCCATCAATCACATCCAACGGGGCTGGAAGCAGTGTGTCTGATGCTTCGGTGATTTTGAATCGCATCAAGACATTTTCTTCAATCTCGGTGATTTCTTCCTCAAATTTGAGTCCATTCTCAAAATAACCAACTCGCATCCCGCCTACAACCGGGTCACTCAAAATTGCTTTGACCGGCCGTGGAATACCTACCCAATGTGTCCAGTTAAAGCGATGCTCGTCTTCAGTAATTAGCTCTACTCGGCCGATTTCGTTCCAAACCGTCTCTGCATTTGCATTGATATGGATCGAGGTAAGAGTGTGTACCGTCTGCCGCTCTTTTTCAAATTCAGCCTCAACCGGGCTCAATCCAAATGGAGCAAAGAGCGCGCAGGCGATCAAAATCGCTACACATTTTTTGTGCTTTTGAATAAGCCAAACGCTTAGCCCCCCAAATGATGCGGCCGGAAATACGATAGGAATCGAGATCACAAAACATAGCAAAAAGCCTAATGTCAAAACCAAAGCGGCTAATGAGACAGCAAAAACACCCAACCACGGCACAAATATCGCCTCTAAAAATGTTATCTTTCGATAATCAGCCACATCATTTTTCATCCAGCGCTTTGTGAAGTAATTACTGGATACAGAGGCAATACCGATAGCGTACGGGACGAGGAAAACAAACGTCCACGAAAAAGTCTCAAGATCAAATTCGCCCAGCGCCCCATTGTTAAAAACAACGACGCAAGCATAACCGTACGCAAGCGCAAACAGGATGGTTATTGCATAGGCCCTAAATGGAGTAAAAAATTTAAATAGGCGTTCGGAAAATGAGACAGACTTATATTTATTGATCATATGCTAAATCCTTTAAAAAATTAGACCCAGCGGTTTGTCAATTGTCCCTTGATGGAAACTTCAATGGGGCAAACCACTTTAGGCTAAGTCAACGGATTTCATCAATTCATCCTTGACGTAGCACTAGCATACAAATCAACCTACATCATTCCTAAGTGCCAAAAGTAACTCGACAACGGGTCATTGGTAACGCTTCAACACCCTATTCAGACTCTTCTAGATTCTCTATTGCGTTAAAGGTCAAGGCCTTGCTTGAACTACGTCCCCAGAACGTTTCGTCATACATGGCCACCGCTTCTGTTGGCATCGCAGTCACAGTTCCGGACCCTGTCACACGGGCTAAATAGGTGATCGTGCGGGTTCCTGTGGGCAGATCGGTTACAAAGAAACTAATCTTATTGCCACGGATTTCTTTCCGGTTGTAGCCAAATTCGCGCCAGCGGAAGTAGCGACTGGAGTTATATTCAGTTACTTGACTATCATGGCTGGCGGTATTCAGATTGGTGTTCAGCGGTTCTAATCCGGCCGGTAATTGATCCTCAATAATCACATAAGATGCGTCCCGCTCGGTTGTCACTCTCAGCGTTACCCGCACCAGTGAGCCTGGCACAAATTGATCTGTGCTAAACGACCCTTCACTGGCACGATATTCTCGTTCGATCTTAACCGGTCCAGCCGCTTCGACCTGTTTCTGAGCCAAATAAGTCCGGCTATTCAACGTGTAAAACAGGCTTTTTGACCCATTATGAGAAATAGTGATCTCGTTTTCGCCCGGCCGCAGATAGTCAGTGCCAACCACAATCCGGCTAGACGGCTGCCCGCGATCAAGCTCCCCGCTCTCAACTAGATCACCGTTTACCACAAGCTCATAGCTGATCGGGTCACCCGACTCTGAAAAACCACTGGCCAACAAATGATCCGTTAGCCCTAAAATCGCAAACGATGTTTCGTTGGTTGTTCCCCAGCCAAACGCCTTCTTCTGGCTCATCAAATAGCGCACCATCCCCACTTCCAGCTCATGCCCTGGCTGGATCTGAGCAAACGCACTTAGCACCAAACTCGTATTACGGACGGTCGAGGCCATCGTTTTACTGCGATAAGCCCCATCACGTGATTCCCCTTCAAACAACACCAGCCCTGACCCATCGATCTCAGCTTGGTTCTCAAGTTCTGCCAGCAGTGCCAATGCGCCTGAACGATCACCCAGTTCGTGATGGGCTAGCGCAAGGGCCGCAATTGCAAACGAATCGAGTCCGGATAAATCGCCGGCCGCTGCCTGCACCGTCTCAAGCTGCCCGTAACCGGCCAAAGATTGGCTATACAATGCAAAAGCCCTTGTCCGTGCATCCATCGATTCGATATTTTCGCTTAACCAAGTTGATCCTTTTTCAAGCACAAGCGGGTCAACTTCGTAACCGGCTTCAACAATATTGGCTAAACCAAACAGCACCCACGCGGTCTGATAATCTTGACTGTCATCATCGTACCACCAGCCCCAACCACCATCGTTATGCTGGAATCCGTACAACTTTTGAATACTGGCTCCAATCTGTAAAGGCAAATCAGCTTCTAAGGATGGGTTGTCAACGCCCAGCTGGTTTAAAGCACGGCCGACAACCGCATTGGGCAACGCTTTACTCATCGTTTGCTCTACACAGCCGTATGGATACCCGGTTAGGTCATCTAACCCCTGCAAAATCGACCCAGCGATTGAACGGCTAAGTTCAACCGTTGTTTGGCTCATATCGAGCGCATCAACAGGCAGGCTGACTGTGGTGTTTAGTGTTTGGGCGATCTCACCAATCTCGATGCTTACATCTGGGATAGCGAGAGGTTGTGCAGTCAAAGGCAGAATGATCACGTCGCCGACCCCGCCTCCGGCCGCAGTTGCTTCAAAACGGAGCGATAACTCACCGGCTTGATCGATCTGCGTCACCCAGCCCACAATTTGCACCCCATCGGGCGGCAGTATGATCGATTGGATCCCATCACTTTGAACCGTGAGCAGGTCACCGTTTTCTTCCACAAAACTCACGCTGAGCGTCTGCTCCACTTGGGTGTAGTTGTGGATCAAAGCTGATATCTCAACCGTATCCCCAGCGGTCACAATGCGGGGCAAAATCGGCCGTATTTGCACCGGCTGAGTGGTGATAATTGTTTCAACCGCTTGCCCAACTTGGGTATCAGCCGTCGCTGCTTTCACCGTCATCCGCCAGCGGGTCAAATTATCAGGCAGGGTCACGACCAAGCGGGCTTCCCCATTAAAGTCAGTTGTCATCACAGGAACCCAAGCGGCCGTATCTTTAAAGTCTACGCGTGGATTGATGGTGTCACCGGCACCCCCACCGCCACCACCTCCGCCGCCATGACCACCCAAGAAACGGATTGGGGCCATGCTGTAGAAGTTCTGGACCGCATGATCTCGATGGAAGTAAAAACCGTCAAAAATCGGCGGAGCCAGTTCTTCACTCAAGGCAAAAATCGCGTCATCAACCAGCGCCATCGACAGTTCGGCCGAAACAGGTGTTCCCTGAGCATTTGTAACTTTTACGGTGAATGCCGCATCGTCTCCGGGGCCATAGCTGTCTTGATCGGGGATGATTTCAACGTTTAAACGTTTAGCTTCGGCCGATACCGCAAGCTCAATCTCCCCACGGTACAGGGTCACTTCAGGTCGTGATCTATAATTGTTTTCTTGATATTCATAAGCAGCATTTTCGCGGTACACATTTATATTCACAAAAATATTGGGTGCGTCTGTTTCAATGATGGGTAATTCTACCTGAGTGACAGGTGGGGTTAACTCCACCATCATTTCGCGACGAACCGTCCCTCTTTCAACCGTTAGCAACGCTGGGCCACCAAAATCAGATTCCACATTTAAAAGCGCCTTTTCTCCTGCAACATAAGACTCTTTATCCGCTTCAATCCCGATTTGCCCGCCCCGATTAAACCAACTGCCCCAACCAGAATTAGGATCGATCACATAAACGCCGCTTTGGTATTCCATCAGGTTTCCGTTCACATCTCGGCCGGATGCGTTTAGACGATAATATCCGGGGTCAGAGACCTGCATTTCAAACCCAACCTGTCCGCTACCATCCGTTTTGACCACTTTACTGTCATTAACCGTCGTGTAATCACCCCTCGCATAATCCCAGCGGCTTAACGTTACATCTACATTTTGATCAACCAAAGGCAGGTCATCATAGGTGCGTGCATTTAAGTTTAAACGGATCGGGTCACCCAAACGGCTAAAGTAACTTTGTAGGGTAATTTCAATCCCGGCCGCTTGGTTAAATACTTCAATCACCACAAAGCTGCTGACTGGCTGGTTAGATCCATCATCAACCGTGACTTCAATCCCTCTCAACTCAGAGTTTAAATTTGATCCCCAATAATATTTGTATTGACTATTTTCGGCCGTCAACGATATTTGGGCGCTCCCATTTTCATCTAAAAGTATGTCCCTGCCACTATCAAAACCATCGTTATACCACGTGTATTCTGGGCCCGAATTACTGCGGGAATAGGTGCGCCACAGTCGATACGTTTTAATCGTTGCTGCTCCATTCGGCACCGGCTCTCCAATAAAATAATCAGCCTGAATGTTGAGGTCAAAACGATCCCCATTCACATATTGCGTCTGGTCGGTCGCCAGCTTCACTTCGTATTCCGGCTTACGAAAATCTTCTACCTTAAATATTTGGGAATGTTTTTCCCCATCCAGATCAAACTCAACGCGGTACTGCCCGGTCATCGCCCCCTCACCCAAAACAAACGAGCCGTTGACGGTTCCAAAATCGTTGGTGCTCAAGGGGATTGTTTGCACAACATTGTCACGTGCATCGCGAATGCGCACCGTTACATCAGTTCCAGCCGGAACGATGTCTAACTCAGCATCATCATCTTGTCGCACAATCCCTTTAAAATAAACAATGTGGCCCGGCTTATAAATCGGCCGCTCGGTGTACCCATACACCACATATTGATTACGATTTGTTGGGCCTGAATTACGCCACCACCAAGAGCCACCTTCTTGCCAGCTGCCCTGCAAACCGGTAATCGTCACATCTCCATCTTTCTCAGCTAAAACCAGATACGATCCAACATCGGCCAAGTCTGCATCATTCTGAAGATTCGGTGTATCGATTTTGGCAACGCCATTCCCATCGGTCACCCCCTCACCCGTTATGGCCCCTTCTGCATCGATTAGAAGCAGCTTCGCCCCATTTACACTCCCACCTTTAATATCAGTAACCCAACCGCTTACCTGCCCTTCAGCCAGTTTAGTGTTAATTTGATTTGCGGTAAGCGCTAGGAATAAAGTTGCCTGCGTCTGTCCGTATGCCTGTATTTCAGCAATATACAGCCCGGCCGGAACGGTATTGGGGACAAATGTCTCTTCTGATCGATTAAAATCATCCCCTCGAATAGATCTGGTTGTATGCACCCAGCTGAATTCTGGCTGTAAATCGGCCGGGATATCAAAGCTTTCAACCTGATCCCAATAAGCTGACTGGGAGAAATTATTTGCGTACTGCTGAATAAACTGATCAGTTGTAAGCGGATAAAGGTTAAAAGCGATCTCCCGCTCTTGCCCGCTAAAGTTTCGGAATTGCAGACTGCGCGCTCCGTTTGCGTCTAACACTTGTGCATTTGGCCCCGTCCCAAAATCAACCAAGGCACTAAAAAACTGGGTTTTAAATTGCCACGTTTTTGTTGACTCTAAAGCCGCTTCGCCACCGCTTGTTAGCACCGATGGCGCCAGCTCATATGTAACCCAAACGTCATCGCCAAAAAAGTTCTCTTCCGGCCGGAAGATCATCGTGTTATCTTCCCAAACAAATTCACCATTAAACGCCGGGTCTATCGAAAAAGCAGCCTCAGCACTCTCCTTGTTCATTTCCCGATTAAATACGATTGAAATCTGATGACTAGATACCCCTTGGATATTCCCAGGCAATGTCCGGCTGATCACCCCATCTGTTACAAATTCAACAGGTTCGATCTCAGGAAGCGCTTGACCATCTTGGCTCATAAACGGCCCGTTCAACTCAACCGTATAAATGGTTGAAAGCGCATAATTTTCGGCCGGTATAAATTCTAAAATCTCGTTCGAATCGCGCCAAACCCACTCCCCCGCAACCGGAGGTGAAAGCGTGACAAAGTTATCCTGCAATTGAGTCGTATCAATCGGATAGTTCCAATAGAGGATAATTTCTTCGTCAACCAAGCCGGTTGAAGGTTTATTGACAGATCTCATCGCTTCCAAGAGGGAAAATTGATGCGAATAAGCCCGCGCAATCGGTTCCCCAAATATATTCAATGCATTTCGGCTAATCGCCAAAGAATACTCACCCCCAAACTCCAGCGGACTCAACAAACTCAAGCTCAGCTTCTCATCGACCCAAGTTAGCTGGTAATCAAGCGCAGGGTCAACAGTGAGTGCCTGTGCCACGCTCTCTTGGTTCATCGTATGGTTAAATTGGATTTCAAATTGCGGCAGTGCATTTGTCAATTGGCGATTAGCAGGGCTGACAGAAACAACAACTGGCGGGCTGGAATCTACCTGGACATTCTCTGGCAATTCTGGCGTTGGGGTTGGCATCGCAGTTGGTGCCAATGTTTCTGTGGGGATGGCAGTTACCGTCCCGACAGGTGTTTGTGTAGCAAGGGTTTGAATATCTGATGTTGGCTCCTCAGCTATCTTACCTTCGGCCGTTGACGACGCATCTTCATTTTGGGCGATATCAATCAGCCCTTCTGACTCAGGCTCCACAGATCGGGATGCACATGCGACTGTCGAAAGAATTAGCAATAAAATAAATAATCGGGATAGTTTCGCTTTGGTTTTCATTAACCCTCTGTTGAGTATGCACTAAAAAATGAGATAAAAGTAAGTTACACCCCACAGGATACCTATGCAAGCTCATAATTCGCTCATTGTTCTCAAGTTGGCTTCCCCACGTTTTCCCTATGACTTGCACTAAAATAACTTGTAGCGGGCTCTTTTATATATCTAGAAAACTTGTTTCATTATTATTTGGCATAGAGTTCCAGTCTTGGAAAACAAACTATTTAAAACAAGATTTTTTTAGCTATTGATCAATAAAAATTGGAAATAATAAATGGCCTAATTATTAATTCAAAAGTTGCTGTTATACAATGGAAGGATAAAATCTTATTATTTAAATCTAAAGAGGCAGAACAAACTTGACATTGCTACACCTACTTTGTTCAACAAACTACAAAATATATGAAAACATTCGGCGCCCGCATGGCTTACTTTCGTCGCAGATGTGAAGATCCACAACGTGGAGGAAGGCTTACCCAAGATCGGTTGGCTGATCTTCTGCATGAATTTGACGAGACTCTACTCTACTCGAAACCTCAAATTAGCAATTGGGAAAAAGACAAACGTAGTATTCCGCTTAATCAGCGTAATTTGCTGATTGGGCTTATTTACGTATTCACAACCTGTGGCGGGCTATCGGAAAAAGAAGCGGCCGACGCATTTTTACAAAGTGGCGGTTATGCTCCTTTGTCATCAGATGAAGTTCAACTACTTCCCGATAAATCCCTCTATGAGAATCCAACCCCTTCAACCGGCATTGACGGAGATCCGCAATCTCTTCTAACGATTGCTGGGATTCTGAAAACCCTTGAGCAACAGGCAGGGGATATAAACAAACTACGAAGTACGCTGGCAGAAATCGAAGGTCAAAGATTACAAGCCATCGCGGGGATATCACGAACCCAACGGGCGATCTTAGATGTTATTCCCTATAAAGAAGTAGCCCTAGACGACGTTTTTGAAACCATCTATGAAAAAGTTGCTGACCTAAAGGGGATCAGGATTAAAGAGCTCAATTTGCGTCTCCATGAACTACGCTATTTAGGGCTGATTAATAGACGAAGGGACCCTGTTTACCGCTGGATTTACTGGCGTGAAAATCCAAAATCCTACTTTGAATAGACACACCCGCATTGTCCATTGGGGTCTATCAACTTATGCACAAAGCTGATGGCGACTGTAAGGCAACCAGCGTTCGTTAAACAAAACGTGTTCCCCCGCCACAATCCGATCCCGTGTATCGAACCATTCTTGTGCCCATGCCTCAGCATCTGTTTGCACCAGCTCAGGATTTTGCTGACTGCGAGCCACAAAGCCAGGGAACACTTCCCGGCCGGTGTGTTGTCCGATCTTATTGAATCTTAAGTCAAAACTCCAACGTATTTTGTCAGAGTTATTGTCATATGAGCCGTGCTCTGTGCGCTGGTGCAATAACACCACACCCCCTTTGCCTACCTCTAAATCCACAATTTTATCTTGATCTATTAGATCTTCTGGAATGAAGATTTCGGCCGATGATTGCTCATGATTGCCGGGACAATGCATCGTAACCTCTTTGCGATGGCTCCCTTCTACACACATCATGCAACCGTTATTTCGATTGGCATCGGTCATAGCAACCCACACCGTCAGCATATCAATTTCACCAACGTCATCTGTAAGCACAGCCTCATCTTGATGCCAGCCGGTTTTGGCTACATTTGAATCGATAGCGATCGTTGTTGGCAAAGCTGCTTTCGGGGGCTTGATACGGGTGTGTTGCACCGGGTTACTAAACAATTCCGATGTATTGAGCAAGGCCTCGGCAATATTTAAGATATTGGGATGAGTCAGCACATGATTAAAAACGGCCGGACCCGCGTTCAAACTCGCATCTTCTGGCATATCTTGCAACAACGGCAAAGAAATATCTAGATGCTGATAGAGGGCATACATATCCTCAAGCTCGTATAAAATTTTTGTGTACCGATCTTCAAAAGGCAGGTGGGCATAGGTTTGGCTAAGTTGACCTTCATCAAGCAAGCGTGGAGCTTCACGGTCAATAATGGCTGAATATTCATCACGGATTGCTTGGATATCCAACTCTGACAATACATGTTCAACGATCAAATAGCCTTTCTCATTAAAGTGTTCGATCTGCTGTGGGGTTAGCTTAAGCATGGTTTTTCTCCTTATGCAAAAGAGGTGGGTTAATCAATTTTAGAAAGTTTGGCACATTTTTTTTAAATTTCAAGCCGGTTTTTCAACTGACATATTTCTGCCATATTTCAAATTTATTCTTGAAAACATGAAAACAAAAAGCGGGAACAACTTATTTCATTTATCTCTTTATTTCAGAAAGTTACTGGTCCCATTATTTTATTGATTCAACCCGTAACTTTTATCCCGCATATATTTACACGAGGAATTTTATGTCAAAACAAAATGTACGTTTAACCACAATCAATTTAGCTTTAATGGCTATGTTGGTCACAAGCCTAATCACATTTGGCTGGAACCAAGTCAGCGCACAGGAAGATGGATCGGAAACCGGAGAATCTGCGCTGCACGAATGCGACTTCGAGGTCATTGAAGATGTCGGTTTTTGGGGCGGGGATGGCTTCTTTGAAGCGATTAAGATTTTGGGGATCGGTGAAGACGCTGTTTTTGATCAATTAGATAGTGGTAAATCATGGTCTGAAATTGCTGAGGCTAATGAAGTAGATCCACAAAAGATTGTAGACGCGTTAGTCAAAGATGAAGATGCATTCATCAATGAGCTTTTAGAAGCTGGTGAAATTACGGCCGAAGAAGCTGAAGAATGGAGAGCGGACTCTCTTAAATTTATTGAGTTCGACGTTTTTAATGGTTGGACCGATCCATTTACCGTAGCGCGAGAAGCGCTGGGCATGGATGAAGAAACGTTCTGGAACGCGCTTGAAAGCGAAAAATCAGTTGCCGATCTCGCAACCGAAAAAGGGATTGATCCTCAAACCATCATTGATACCATCATCAAAGCTGAAAATGAGCTGATCGATAAACAAATCGAAGCAGGCTTGATTGATGAAGAAGAAGCTGAATATTGGCGCAAAGATGTAGAGAACTTTGCCAAAGACATTGTCAACGAAACGCAAGGTGCGTTTTTTGGAGAGGCGATCAATCTAGACGAACTTGAAGGTGACTATGCTATCGAAGTAATTGAGATTGAAGGTTTAGACGAAGCTGAATCAAACGAAAGTAACGAGTAAGTTTTACGAATTGATCTTATAATCTAACACGAGGTTTGTTCTAAACCTCGTGTTTCCTTTTATCTGAAAGCGAATGACCATGAAACAAATCCTGATTATCGAAGACGAAAAACGAATCGCTCACTGGCTGAAGACCTATTTTGAGCGAGCAGGGTACGCGGCCGAAACTGTGTTGGATGGGTTAACCGGTCTATCACGGGCCCAATCGTCTAATCCAGACCTGATTGTTTTAGATCTGATGCTGCCCGGTATGGATGGAATGGAAATTTGCAGAAAGCTTCGTCAGGAATCAGATGTGCCAATAATCATGTTAACGGCTAAAGGAACACAGCCAGATCGAATTGGCGGCCTTGAAACGGGAGCTGATGATTACATCGTTAAACCGTTTGATCCAGAAGAAGTAGTCGCAAGAGCTAACGCGGTTTTGAGACGGGTCAAAGGAAAAGTCATAAATACCATTTCGGCCGGCCCCCTGACCTTAAATCACGACGCACAAACAGTTGCACTTAACGACCACCCTATTAACTTAAGCCAGCAGCAGTTTGCCCTGCTCCAAGCATTTATCTCCCATAAAAATCAGGTGCTTACACGAGACCAGTTAATTGATTTGGCATTTGACAATCAATACGAGAGCTTTGACCGAGCCATCGACACCCACATTAAACGACTGCGGAAAATGATTCATAGCGACGATTATAATCCGATACAAACCGTTTACGGGGCCGGTTATAAATTTGTGGTGGAGGAAGCCTAATGTCAATTAGACGGCGCATTTTAATCGCCTTTATCTCAATCATTTTACTAACCGTTCTGCTGAATCTGGGGATTGGTCTCTGGTCTACGCAACGCAATTTGCAACAGTTTACGGTCGAGATTGGGCAAGCAGAAGCGGTTGATTTATCAACCATTTTGAGCCATGAATACACGGCATCTGACGGATGGGAAAATATTGAGCCGGTCATTTTTGATTTTGGCTATGGGGTTCCAACAGGCACGATCGTCGAGAATGGGGTCGTCATTACGGAATACGACGATGAGATTCCGATTGAGGTTTTTAACGAGGTCATGTTTGCCCCCTTCGGCCGAGTTGTGGTCGTTGACATGAACAATTTTGTCTTGCTAGATAGTTTTGCTGAACTGGAGCCCGGCACAGAAGCTCCGATTTTACCGGGAGAAATTTCTCCTATTTTTGATTTGCGCACAAATCAGGAAGTTGGTGCTGCAATCGTAGAAGTTGACGGGGAATTTCTGCAGCCAGAGATAACAGGAACCTTGTTTGCAATCGTAAGCACCAGCATCATCGGTGGTTTGATTACCGCCTTGGTTGCCATTGTGTTTGCTGCTTGGTTTTCCAATCGGATTACTTCTCCTATTACCGCTTTGATCAATGCAACCAACGCCATTGCCAAACAGGAAGAACCGGACCTTCTACCGGTAACTTCTAAAGATGAGTTGGGTCAGATGAGTGAGTCGTTTAACCAAATGACTTTGGCGATGCGCACACAACGAAGTTTACGCAAGCGTTTAATCAACGATGTGTCGCATGAGATTTCAACCCCGCTGAGCGTCATTCAATTAGAAGCAAAAGGGCTTAAAGACGAGTTACAACCTCCGGCCGAAGCTGCTGAACAGATCATGCTAGAAGTTAATCTCCTGCGTAATATGGTCCATGACTTAAACTGGCTGGCGGAAACCGACTCGGGGGAACTTCGATTAAATCTTGGCCCCGCAGACCTCCCATCTATTTTAGAAAATGAGGTCGGCCGCTGGCGCAATCAGGCTGAATCCCAAAACGTCAGCCTAATTTTGCAAGAGTTACCGGATCTTGCACCGATGCAATTAGACAGCATGCGGATAAGTCAGGTGTTTGGCAATCTCATTCGGAATGCGTTACAGCACTCAAACTCGGGTGGTGAAATCGATGTTTCGGCCGTGCTTGGCTCTGACTCTGTTAAAGATGGAAGCCACATCGCCATTATCGTTTCAGACAACGGTGCAGGAATCAGTCCGGCCGATTTGCCCCATGTGCTCGAACGGTTTTATAGAGCAGACGAATCACGCAATCGCATTTCTGGCGGCCGAGGTTTAGGGCTAGCCATTGTAAAGACGCTGGTTGAGGCTCATGGCGGTACAATTGGCATTTCTAGTGCCGGAATTGGGAAAGGAACAACAGTGAAGGTCGAACTGCCAATAGATCCGACTTTCTCGTAAAGGCGGCTCAAGTTATGGATCATGTTTTAGCCATCGGAACAATGGGAATGCTGAGCGAGGCGACGTTTTACTTAGCACAACGCACATCTAGGCTCACCTGTATGGCCCGGACAGATCGATCCTTGAATCGGTTTGCAGGATCCCTTGATCCCCACGGTCCCACCTTCACACCACAATCCATCGATTATCAAAACACAGATCAATTTATCGCGTCGGTCAAGCAGGCATGGGACAGACAGCCTTTTGACTTGGTTCTGGCATGGTTCCATGACTCAGGGCAACAAAGTTTAGAGGCGCTACTCGCCTTTCTAGCTGATCAAACCCATCCAACCCGATTTTTTCATGTGATGGGAAGCGCCGCGGCTGACCCGAGCAAAGCGGCCGAGCAGTTTAGGCCTAATACAAACGGGGCCTTCAGCTATCACCAAATCATTCTTGGCTTTAAAGTCGAAAACGGCCGGTCACGCTGGCTCTATAATCACGAAATTAGTGCGGGAACCATACAAGCCATCCAACAAAAGTTACCCCGATTTATTGTTGGCACCGTTGAGCCTTGGTCCGCCCGACCGTAACTCCCTCAATCCCAATTTTTACAGATACGCATTGGTTACGCCTACCCGCTAATTTAAAGATCAAATAACACTCGAAATAATTGAATACTGTTTGGTTATGCCTGCCTAGTTGCAAAACAACGATAGGGTTACGCATCGTCAATGCCATAGCCAATTCTTTCGAGCCGGAATTGAGACCAAGCTAATTTACTATAAATCGAAGATTCTCCACCATCACAATTAACGCTGCGAGCCAAAAGACAGCCAGCATCGCCTATCAGGTTCTGAATTCGTTTAGCAAGCGCAATTGAACACGAAGTTCAAGTGTAATCCCCCCTGTATCCAGTTGGATACAGCCCGGAAACAGTTTGGAAACGCTCTTTAGATAATCTTGAAACATCGAGCACAAGTTCACTCACTTAACTCGATCGGACAAAACTCAAAACTAGAACACGAGAAAATCGAATCTGATTTTTAGGAGAAAAACTCATGCAAAGCACCTTCGCCAATCAAGAAACTATGGTGGTTGATTTCAATCTAAATCTATTTACAGATGCATTAGGAAAGAAACCATTGCAGATGCTCAACCTCTTTGACCAAGTTAAAGACTCTATAACAAAACGATTCAAAACTAAACCAGCAAAGCCAAAATTTATCTTCCGGCCGATTGCTGAGGGTGACACCGATCTAGTTTTCCAGCTCCATGAAAATCTCAGCCCACGAAGCAAGCGACTAAGATTTAACACCTGTTTGGCCGCCTGTACAGATTCATTCCTTAACCAACTCTCTAACCGGATAACGGGTATTGATTCAAACCAAGGTTTCGGAACTATCATTATTGACCCAGCAAGCAAAGCGGCCATCGGCATCGCCTACGTGGTCCTTGATAGTAAACAGGGTGGTGAGTTGGCCTTAGTAATTAATGACAACTTTCAAAACAAAGGATTAGGCTCAAAGCTATTCAAAATGCTTTTAGATCAATCCTATTCACACAAACTCAAATCGTTGACTGCTTATGTGTGTGATGACAATTCAGGCATGCAGCGTTTAATCAAAAACTCGAAGCGCCCAGTTGCGATTCACAGTATGGGTAGCACGACTGAATTCCAACTTTATTTGTAATAAACCTGACCGTATCCAAGTGAATACGAACTGGAAACAGTTTGGAAACGGTCTTCAGATAATCTTAAAAACATCGAGCACAAGTTCACTGACTTAACTCGATTGGACAAAACTCAAAACTAAAACATGAGAAAATCGGATTCGATTTTCAGGAGAAAAAACAAAATGACCCAAGCAACTCTAACCAATCAACACTTTTTTATTAACGTAACTGGCAATTTGTTTTCAGCCGTGTCGCGTGGCAAAAACAAATCAGTTGATCAAGCCATTGACGAAGCATTTGCTATTTTTGCAAAACGGAATCCAGAATGGGTTGATAATTTGTTTGATCAACACTTTATCGAAAAAAGAGTGAAACCGGTTGTTGGCATCAATGCAAAACGCGGCCGGAAAGTTTCCGCCATCGACGTTGCTATGATGTGGGATGCGCAATTTAGCAATCAATCATTTGACCGTCGTCAACAGCATGTAAACCAGCTAGTTGCAGACGCAGAACTTTTTATCCGAGAACTAAAGGCTCGGCTCAACTAGCTTTTTCTTCATTCAAAGCTCCTCTGATTGGAAGGAAAGAGTCAAAAAAATCCAACTCCTTGGATTGTATAAGTTTCGATTTTCTGGCTTCAGGATCGAGACGGGACAGCAAAGAGCGGCTAGGACAACTTTGTCTTGGCCGCTCTTTTTTTATTTCTTTAGTATTTATTCATTACCTAGTGTAGGGGTCTATGCCGTCGATGTCGCCATTGGCTCCTTAAACCACGGAAGCTGTCATTCTCGTTGAGCACTTAACCCTGATTCAAACCACTTAATAATCTGTTGATGCTCTGGATGCTTCTCAAGATAGCCAGTTCGTTTTTCAGGATCA
>JAHDEN010000331.1 GCA_020628815.1 Chloroflexota bacterium
CCCACTTTAATGCCACGGGTTGCTCGGCGATATTCGAACACAATTCGGTCGGGCGGGTACGCTTCATCGATGGGGGAGTCTTCTGGACCAGCGCCCAATCGAATCTGGTCACGCGGCACAATCATCACCTCAAACCAGTGTCTAAAGGTAAAACCACGGTTGAGATTTACATCAAACTCCACCACACCACCATCGCTAAAATCAAACTCTTGGCGTGGCCAAAAGGCGCTCAGCGAGTAAGGGCTGACCTCGCCAATGGCGGTCATCATGTGATTGTGGCAAATGAAAAAGCTATCGTCTGGGGTTGAGTTGCTGCTCTCATGGCTCGAAATAATTTCGTGCGTTGGGAGCGGTGAAATTTCAGGGTTCGGCCCCGTGCAGTCATTTGCATGGTCGGCCGGATATGGGCCAAACTGCTTGCTAAAATGCTCTTGTGGATGGCTGCGGTGGGTAATAACGTAGTTCATGCTGCGGGGGAGCAGATCTTTTGAGGGTGCAGATGGTGCTCCGTCGAATGTTTCTTCAAACGCCCAGCCGTTTTGCTGAACTTGAGCACTGCTGATTGGCTCTTCTTTGTCGGGATGATGCCCATCATGAGCATCCCCGGTATGTACAAACGCGCTAAACAATCCGATAGAAATGGTTAAGGCCAGAAAAGAATACCAACCTGTTCGACCACAGATACGACTATTTTTGAACATTCTGTTTTCTCCTTTGAAATGTTCTGTCAATAAACACTGGCATTTCGAGAAAATGATTAAGGCTTACGCTGTTGGAACGTGCGTGTTGCATGGGCGCAACTTGCACCGATATGCTAGCGGTTCGGCCGGCCGATTTGCTATAAAATATGGACGTGCGGTTTAATATCGTTGATAAGCGGTCTCTCTTATCTCTGTTTCACGACTAATCAAATTGGAAAAATGGTATGAAAATAACTCCTGAAGATCTGTTTCCCGGTGAAAAGCTGATCCTAAGTAAAAACAGCAACGCGATAATCGCCTTGTCAGACTTTGGACTGAGCAAATTCGCCTTTGACAAATATATGTGGATCGTCGGGATGAAGAATAAAGAGGGGATTGGGGGCAAAATCCATCTGACCAACCACAGGCTTATTTTCAAGTCACATCCAATAAACAGATTAAGAGGAACCTTTAGCATTCTGCTCCCGGCCGTTACCGCCATACACAACTCATCGTTTTTGATGACACGCAAAATGTCCATTGATACCCGCTTTAATCGCTTTGATTTTGTAGTGTGGGGGGTGGCCGACCTGATCGAACAGATTGAGCAAGCTCAGGCCCAATTTACTGAAGATGATTTCCATCAGCTCCGCGCCAACATTGTTAACTCATATACCAAGTTTGGGAGCGGGCTTGAAATTGTGGGTGGTGCCGAACGGCTCAATAAGCTGTTTTCATTGGGGGATGGTGCCAATGAATTGTTTGAGCTTGCGGCCGATCCATTTCAAGCGATCGGGCTTATGATGCTTGAAGAGATTTTTGATCAGTCGTTGGTGGATAAATGGCAAGAAAAGTTTGAAGCACCTGAGCCGAACGATCCAGATGACGAGGAATAAAATTTAGTTTGGATCAAACGATGTCGAAAATTTCTTTATTAGCTGAAATCAAACGAAAATCGGCCGACCTACCCCGCTATGTTGAGGTGGCTGAGAAAATACTTGAACCATGGAATCTGGAAGGAACAACGCCTATCGAGGTTCAACTTGAGGGTGGCGAGCCAATCAGACGAAGTCTGAAGCGGTGGGGCAAAGGGCGGCCGGTCTGGTTTTTCGAGCTGACCAACCCGATATGCAAAAAGGCCGGTGTAGACACAGGAGACACGGTTGAATTTACGCTGGCTTTGGCTGATAATTCGATTGCGGCCGAGATCGAAGCGATCCTAAAAACCAACCTGCAAGCACAAATCAACTGGGACGAAATGTCTGCCAGCAAGCAACGCATGTTCAACGAAATTGTTTTAGACGGCAAGAAAGCAGAAACCCATGAACGCCGTGCGCGCAAAGCGTTGGGCTTAGATTGATTGCCACATGATTAAACGTGGCCTTACCCTCGGCAAATACGCCCCATTCCACAAGGGGCATCAACTGGTAATTGACACCGCTTTGGCCGAAATGGACGAGCTTATCGTCATTATTTACGACTCACCCGAGGTAACTCCCATCCCGCTAAAAACAAGGGCCGCTTGGATAAAAACCATTTACCCGGCCGTGCAATTGGTTGAAGCATGGGGCGGGCCGAGCGAGGTGGGGTATTCGGCCGAAATTAAGCAGGCGCATGAAGACTACATCATTCATGAGTTAGGCATCAGCGACATCACCCACTTTTACTCAAGTGAGCCTTACGGTGAGCATATGAGTGTCGCTTTAGGCGCAATTGATCGCCGAGTTGATCCCGGCCGTGTGCAGGTCCCCATCTCTGGCACCGCCCTGCGCCAAAACCCAACGCTGTGGAAAACGTTCGTCCATCCACTCGTCTTCAATGATCTTTTAGCCCATTCTTAAAGCTTAATATCTTTCCCCAAGCTCTTGGCGATCTTCATCTCCAAATGTTGCTTCGCCACAATCGGGCCGTATTTGGGTGGATTGGCCTCGTCATGACAGCCGTCGATACACTCAATCAAAGCGTCAGCATTCGGGTTATGGAAAAAGGCCATCGAGCGCCGCTGTTGCCCTAGCGTATCAGGATGCGGCACCACACGATGCAGGGTCGAAATCCATTTGTCGTTGGTCCAATTCATCATCAGGTCGCCGATGTTGATGATAAAGTGATCGGCCGGAGCCAC
>JAHDEN010000129.1 GCA_020628815.1 Chloroflexota bacterium
GCTTAACCGCTGGTTGAAGGCACTTGAACAAATCCCTGAACAGCCATTCAATTTTATAAAAGAGTTGGGTCGAGAGAAACAGCCGGACAATTCGGTGCTAGTACGCTTTGAAGTAGGGATGTTTGAGCCGTTAACGGCGACAGACTTGGAAGTGCTAAGTGATAAGTTTGAAGTAGAAAGCGATCAACCATCTGCTGAGTCGGCCGGCAGGCATAACCAGCCACTCGACAGCCGCCAATCGCAAACTTTAGGTTCGATTCAAAATGAGCGGTACAAAAAGAACGGACCAGTTGCACCTGCGCACACCGATGAGCGGAACAAACTTGAGCTTTACCCTGAAAATGTCTATTTGAACGGGGGTACGAATCAAAATGAGTATTACGAGCAACCAACCGTTTCTAGACCTGCGCACTTAAATGAGCGGAACAGTGTTCCTGATTTGAGCGGGGCAGCGCACACGGTTGAGATGAACGAAACTGTGTCAGATAGGCTCAACCCACAAATGAACGGGTCACATCCCTTAAATGATCAAACCATCGCACCAAAAAGAGTTGACATAAACAAATACCTACAAAACTTAACACAACTCATGGATGGGGATGAAGAGCTAGATGATGAAGATTTTGCCTTGCTAGAAAATGCTGTTGCTGATTTTTCTTCCGGTTTAGGGATTGCTGAGGCGATGTTTGGGACCCCGGCCGAGTTTTTGCGCACTATCGGGGCAGATGCTGGTGCAAGCTGGACCGTTCAGGTGTTGGATATGGGGATTCCGCTGACGACGTTGGCCGCTTGGTGGCTGTATGCGCTGGCTGAGCCGGGGATTAAGCGGCCGGTGCCGTTTGTACTCAAGCGGGCGAGTGGGGGGCATGTGGCTCCTGAAAGTTTTGTGCGCTTGGCGAAGATGGGTCTGGACGAGTGGCTGAGCCTGGCGTTTGGGTTGGAGTTGGGTCTGACTGTGGAGATGCCCGGCCGGGATGAGTGGCTGGCCGTGTACGGAGATTATTCTCTGGAGATGATTCCGCTGGTGGGGGGATTGGTTGCGGCCGTTCTGGATCGGGTTGATGCGAGAAATAACCAGCATGGTCAATCACCGGCTACGAGTGAGCCGTCTGCAAAGCCTGCGGAATGGGCAACGGACAATGGGCAACAGACAATGGGCAATGGGGCTGGCAGTGCGATTTGGGCCAAGGTGCTGGAGGCGCTAGTGGGGCAGGTGAGCGAGATGGAGCTAGAGATTTTCTTGCGGCCGTGTCTGTTGCAATTTAGTGCCAGCCAAGGGGGCTGGTTGCTGGTTGCACAGGATGGCTCGGCCGAGGCGTATTTGAAGATGGTTTTGTTAGACAAGATCACTTTTGCGCTACACGAAGTTGGGGTCAGCGGAGAGTTACAAGTAACCAGTGATCAGTCTCCAGTGACCAGCAGGTCTGGAAAGCCAAATAAGGCGGACCTTGAAACACAATCTGATCACTCGTCTTCGATAGAGCTCTGGGAGTCTGTACTTGCCGAACTGCAACTGGCTCTGCCCGGTCCAGCGTTTAGCACATGGCTCAAGGATTCTGCTTTGGTGGGGGATGCGCAGGGCGGTTATTTGATCGAGGTGCGCAATGATCAGGCGAAGGATTGGGTGCAGACTCGTTTCTTCCACTTGATTGTGCAGACGATGGCTGGGTTGTTGGGAAGCCGAGAGTTTGATTTGAGTGTGGTTAGTCGCGGGTAATTAAGTGACAAGTAAAAAGTGAGAAGTGGTGTTGAATGCCACCTGCAACTTTCCACTTGCGACGTTTAACTTTTTTGCAGGATGTGGTTTGCCAACCGCCAGAGGATATGAAAAGCGGCCGGAATATTACCGGCCGCTTTTCAGCCTCGAACTAAAAAGATAACTTCCCAAAATGTATAAAACAGTCTCTGAATAATAAGCGTCGATATAATATCTAATGTTGAAATGATTCAAATGAGAAACTTACTTTCACATTTGAATTAAACTGATATAAGTCATACTAACTTTTACGATTAAAGCGATAAGAAAATATGCAAAGAGATGAGTTTGGTCGTGTTTGCGCTTCGTTGCGTTTAGACCACATTAATTCCACTACAGGCAAACCTTGGAACCAAGCTGACTTGGCTGAAAATTGCAACCTGTCTCCCAAAATAATTGGGCAAATTGAACGGGGCGAGAAGGTAAACCTAGACAAAGAAACACTTTTGCGTTTGGCCGAAGTATTTCACCTTACAACTGTTGAGCGGGCTCGTTTTTTTGCTTTTGCTAGTAATGTAGATCAGGAAGAAGTTCCACGTCCAGAGCAATCTATTGAATTGGTGTTAGAGCGTGTGATCAAAAAAATGGAAGCTGTACAACAGCCTGCCTTGTTGCACGACGGGTATTATCGCATAGTGGCGATAAACAGTGCTTACATGCAAGTTTATGGATTAACTCAAACCTATTTGGACTCTATACCGGCCGATGATCCCACAAAATATCATATTGTGCGGCACATCCACGATCCAGAATCACCTGTGCGAGCTGCTTATTCCCGCCATCTGCAACAAACTGAGATGAACAATCTGAGTTATTGGCGTTACTTGGCGCTAGGTTACAGATACACAGAAACCTACGAACATATTCAGCAAAGACTTATAGCTACCTACCCAAAATTTGCTCGGCTTTGGTCAGAGATTAATCATATGGTTCAAAAAGAAGATCGGATCAACTTACTTAGAGCTTTTGAACAAACACATCCGATATTAGGGAGCATCAGCTATACAGTTTTATCAAATCGTATTTATGCAGGGGAGCAAGAATTGTACCTAACACTTCTTGTGCCGACAGACCCGCCCACATTCTCCATTTTTCATGATTTAGTTGAAGATGTTAGCTTTCAGCTTAATGTATTCGAGCCTCACTTTCTAAAAGACTAATCTATCGTCGGCCGGAGAGCTATAACCGACAAATTGGAGCGATTTCCCAAAAATGGGAAATAAACCCGAGACAAACATGCGGCTGGCTTGGTACTGTAGGGCCATGACACCTAAAACAAAACAAATCTATTCAAATATTGTAAACCTTATTTGGGTTCATCTTTTTATTTTCGCTGTTGCTTTTGTAGTGGAAATCTCTATTTAACCTGAGTTTTAAACAAGCAGTTGTTATAACGAATTGTGAGCATCTGCTTGGAAAAAACTAAGAGTTTCAGTGTGAATTCGCCTCACCCGTTATAAAAAAAGACTAGCTACCTGACACAAAATACACAAAATATTTTTCGATTAAAAATCGCCGACTGGATAAATTCAGCGGCTATGGATGGCACCCTGCGGCCAAATAAGCCTGAAAGACGTCATTTTTAGCCACGATCTTTAAATCCTTGGCGATTAGTGTCGGAGAGCTAGAAGAAAGATTGAAATTACTTAAGCAAAGCTGAGGTTATTTATTTAACCCTAAAGAATAAAATGATAAACACAATCCAAAAGAGCAAAGAACTAAAACTAACCCATGAGCAAGTTCAAGAAATGCTTTCGGCTGAGGGAGGCACGATAATCTCACTGCAATCAGAGGGTGTGCGTAAGCATCTAAGCATGTGTGAACTTTGTGCTCAGTATGAATTATCCTTACTTTCTCTATCCGAATCGACTGAAAACAATAGTGAGTTTCAGCTTAATGCTGATCACGTAAAAAATGATCCAACTTTTCAATCTCCCTTTTCATTGCTAGCATTTTTGATTGGGGTGATCGGATTGATCAGTGGCGGTATATACTTTTTTTCTTCTGATATGTCATTCACTGACCCAGAAGCTGCCGCTATCACAGTAAAACAGAGCAATAATCGATATGACGGTTGGGAGATGGGGGTCGCTTTTGATGTCCCTGAATCATGGTCAAGCCAAGAACTCTTGATCGAAGAGTTAAATGGTGATGGGGTAGCCTTTATGATGGGGGAAAATCTATACGATCTAAATCAGGAATTTCCGCCTGAGCTTCAAAACGGGGAGACTTTCGGCTTTGTTTTGGTTGAGAATCTACCTATCGACAAACCTGAATCGCTCGAAGACCAACTGGCGCAATTTCACCAAATTGGCTTAGGCGATGGGGAGATGATTGAGCTTGTTGGTCGTGAGGGGTTAATTACCTCCGGCCGTCTGCCAACCGATAGCGGTGTTCAAGAAATACAGTTTAGCAATTTCTCTTTGGTTATGAACAACCGCTTTGTGCGGGTAATGGTTATGGGCCGATTTACGAACGACGATAATGGGGCAAACCAGATTAATCAACTTCTTGAATCAATTGTTGGATCGATGCAGCCGGTTGATTACGCCGGTTGGGATCTTTATCTCCATGACAACAATCCATTACTTATGGTGGCTCATCCCACTGAATACAAGCCGTCTAAGGCTGAGAGTTATTCGGTCAGATTTGATCATACCGAGTTTGTGCCACCTTACTTTATTCAGGTTGATATAAACCGTAACGTCACACAAGGTGAAACACCGGAAGACAGAATAGAAAGCTTTATAGCAGGTTTGGATCAGCCAGTAGTTGTCGTTGACGCGCCTGCATCCCCATTATATCGGCCAGATATTGTGGTAGGCCGTTACGCTTTACCTCAGGTTGGACCCAAGGCAAATGTCTTTTTGGGAACTGTAAAAAATCCAAACTTAAGCGCTCAGCAGCCGTATGTTTTAGTCTCGCTTTTTGTTAATGGGTCGGCTGCAGATACTGTTGAGCCAAAATTTGAGCATATGCTGCGCAGTGTGCGGTGGCAACCTGCGCCGGTTATGTTTATAGATGAGGATAGTCAGGAGACTTATGCCCAGTTTTTAGAAAACGCTGCACAAGAGTTTGAGCCGGTTGCGCCAGAACAAACAGTTGTTGAAGGAGTAGATTACGGTATTGCAAAAGAGGTTTTGAATGTGACTGTGAGTGAGCAAAACACAACAATTCTATTGCGCGCTCACATCAGCCCGAGATGGCGCATGAGTGCTGATTGGCAGCTAACACCCCCTAATGGGGCAAGCATGAATTCGCTAGAGCATCCTCAAATTGTGACACAAGATTTAGAGCCGATTGCAGTTAAAGGTATGTCTAGTCCTCCTTTAGCCGAATCGGCAAAGCATGGATTAACAAGCGATATTCAAATTGTGGCTGAACGGCTGCCACCGGGTACGACAGAATTACGTTTGCTTACGGATGTTGAGCTGCTTGAATTGCGCTCGTTTGACCCACTAGTTTTAGATATCTCTGGCCGAGATCGAACCAATAGCCCTGCGTGGTCCATTGACCACACAGCCAAGATCGGTGCGATTAGCTATACCTTTAATAAGGCACAGATTGTAGATGGGCAGCTCCAGCTCTTTTCGGATGGGGTTAATGAGTTCGGCTACCAGACAAGCTCATTTTATACAATGACAAAGTTTGAACCACCCACTCCTGAAGCCTATGCCAACGGGGGATCAGGAATATTTTATGATCGAGCAAACCCACTGGCTGTCTTATCCCTTAACGAGTCACTTGGGGATCAGCTTGAGCTTTATTTCCGAGCTTCTGTTCTTACGTTAATACCACACGAAACGGTGATTGTTTTGAGCGATTACGATATTGATTCGCCCCGCTTAATCGCACCCGGAGAGATGAGTGAGGAGGAACGACTTTCAGGCATCAGATGTTCTGAAGGAGGGACTGGAATATTTACACCGGAAGATTTAATTTGCTCATTTGATAAAAATTTTGAGGCTCAAAATATTGAGTATTTGACCGAAGATATCGTTTTAACTGTTGCACAGAATCGTACTATTGCACCTCGGTGGAGTGGAGGTGCATTTATCTACCACATTCCCAGCGTGACGATGATCACGTTTGATTTTTGCGGCCGGTATGATCAAGATTTTTCTCAGTATCTCTCAGAAGAAGAAATTCAAATCTTTCAGCCACTGCTAGATGATGTAGAGCTTATGCATAAGATTGAGCGTTTGGTTACAGACGAGTGGGGGGCAGACCAAGCATGTGCAAGCCAAGCGCAAGAAATGGTAAAAATAAATGAATTAGAGGTTATTACGATTGATGATGTAGAAGTTGACGTTCAACAGGTGATGTTATCGGCCGATGACACCCGGATTAATCTATCTCTACAGGGACCAGAATTTTCAACTGATGAAATAGATGTTGAGAAGGCGGCAGGTTACGAATTAGGGTTTCAACCGATTTTGCAGACACCTGATGGTGAAGAATATTTTGGAACTCCCTCTGTTAGCTACAATCAGCCTCTGAAACGGACTGAAATCGAGCTTGTTTTTCCCCCAATTCCTGATCACGATCAAGTAAAGTCACTCGTGCTACGCTCGGGGTTGATTATGAAAAACGTGTCAGCAAATCGCTCTATCGAACTAGATTTAGCGCAACGTCGGCCGGCCGAAACTTGGTCTGTTGAGCAGATAACTTATCTAAATGGGGTTCCTGTTTGGATAAAAACAGTCCACTACAGTGAAACAGAGCGAGGGCTAGAAGTTGGCCTTGTTTACCCTGAACAATCAGATGACCTAGATGTAACTGTTCTACCGATTTTATATGATGAAGGGGGAAATGCGTTAAATCTTGGCGGACATACGGGCAGATTTACAAAACCTTCTGAGCAAGAGTCTAACCAAGAGCTGATTGTGGCTATGGTTGAATATAATCAGCCGTTAATTGGTACAGTCTTACTAAATTTTGATGGGATGCTTTGGTATCGTGATGCGGTTGAAATTAGCATTGATGTGGATGAGTTTAAATAGCCTGAGTTTTGGGATGGTTTCAACTACCCGCTAAATTTTTCTTGCAGATTTTCTTCCATCGTTAACACAACAACCCGCTCACCCGTGCGGCTACTCATGTCGGTGTGCAGACTGATCACTTTGACCCCAACAATTTCATCCACCATCTCTTCGATCAAGTTACGAGACGATTCAAAAAGCTGTCGGCGGGTTTCTTTGACCAAGTTTTTCCCGTCGCTTGATTCAGCCAATTTCCGCTCGGCCGGTGTAAGCACCCCCTGCAACCGGATCAAAATCATATCTTGGATGAAAAACGAACGGGCGTCACTTGGGCCACGGCCGATGTACTCTTTTTCAAACTTGATCATAGCTTTGGTTAACTCTGCTTCAACTTGTCCGATAGATTGTGTCATATTTCTCCTAAGAGTAGGGTGGGGACTATTCTTATCGAGACAAGTCTATCTTGAAAGGGGCCAAAAAGAATAAATTCCTATTTATCTCGAATAGTTGGGGAGAGGTAAAATTGGGGTACTAGTACTCTGTCCCAGAAGTTTCTAGAATTGTGATCTCAACCTTGTTGAGCTCTAGTTGAACAAAGTTCAACCCCTCACCCCCAGCCCCTCTCCCACGAGAGAGGGGAGCAAGTCAAAAACTTACAAGACTTCTGGGACAGTGTGCTAGTTAGATTTGTATAAAATCACACAGGTGCTTGTCTAGGTATTGTGCTATATTTGAAGTGTTGGTTTAAATCAACATGCTGGGCTTAGCAAGCTAAAATTTGCAAAGAGAAGCAAAATTATAACTTGGCGGGTTTGGCAAAATATGTTTCGCAAAAACGGAATGTTGCTAGATAGGCTGACTTGGAAGTCTTGGATTTTTGTCCAAGTTTTTTGAGTCAGCCTTTTTTATTTTTAGCCTCGCAAGCCGAAATATGTTCACTGTCCTATCTTGGTAGACACAGCAGAGAGTCAGATTTTGACGGGCTGCAATGGGGACCAGTAAAAGTGTTATTCGTCTGTTTATAAATGTGATGAATAACGTCTTTACTGGTCCTTTTTTGATTTCGGAAAGTGCATCTGAACCTTTTCTCCCTATCTCGCACACGCGAGCCGCCTTCCTTCGACGGGAGGAAGGCTGGGAGAAGGCCGGATTAACTTTCATATACTTGGAGAAAAGTATGTCAATTTGGATCACATTAGGAATTTTTGTCTTAGTCGCTATTTCGGCTAAGAAAGTGGGGCAATGGTTTTCGGCCGTGGGGCTGCCATACATCACCGGATACTTGTTGGTAGGTGTGATCGCTGGGCCATTTGTATTTGCACTATTGCCAAAAGAGGCGACTTCAGACCTACGCTTTATCGATGACATTTCACTAGCCGTCATCGCCTTTGTGGCCGGGAGCGAACTGTACTATAAAGAGATTCGGAGCCGGCTCAACACCATTAGCTGGATTTCTGGTAGCGTGATATTGATTGCCGCTCCATTGGGTGGGATCGCCTTATTTGTCCTGACACAATTTATTCCATTTACGCAGGACATGCTGGTTACCGAGCGTGTTGCGGTTGCAATTTTAGGCTCAACCATTCTGCTGGCACTATCGCCACCTTCAACGATTGCGGTTATTAAAGAACTACGCGCAAAAGGTGACTTTACCCGTACATTACTGGGTGTCACGATCTCGATGGACGTGCTGATTATTGTGCTGTTTGCTGTAGCGGTTGCTGTGGCAGGGGCAATCCTGACCGGCCTAGGCTTTAGCCTGATGTTTGTGGCGGTGCTGGCGATTGACTTGGGCGCGGCCGTGATTGCGGGCCTCGTCGTTGGAAAATTACTTGAAGCGATTCTGCGAGTGCGCATGCCTGACATAGCACGGATCGGTCTGATCGTGGGGCTAGGTTGGGGAGTATTTGCCGCATCCCACTGGTTAACCGTTTTCACCAAAGGTATGACGCTTGAACTGCATGTTGAGGCACTTTTGGTTGCGCTTATCGGCGGTTTCTATATTACTAACTTTACGAACCTGCGTAACCCATTTGAACATTTACTACACGACATTAGCCCGGTCGTTTATGTGGCGTTCTTCACGTTGACCGGTGTTGGTATCAAGCTCGATATTTTGGCCCAGACTTGGCCCATCGCTGTCGCATTGTTTGCGGTTCGGTTTGTCGGTATCTATTTGGGTGGATGGGTTGGTAGCCGCTTTGCAGGGGAATCAAAAAAGTTCGGCCAGTTTGCCGGTTTAGCCCTTATCACTCAGGCCGGTATCGCGTTAGGGTTGGCCCGTGAAGTTGCGATTGAGTTCCCAGCATTGGGTGATGCATTTGCCACCATGGTTATCTCGGTGATTGTGATCAACGAAGTGATTGGACCGATGATTCTGAAAGAGGCGCTCAAGCGGGTAGGGGAAGCCAATCTGCCCAATACACACGTTGCCGGACTAACGCGCAACGCGCTGATCTTCGGAATCGAGCCCCAATCGCTAGAGCTGGCTAAACAGCTGGAGCAGTCTGATTGGCAGGTGATTATGGCGGATACCGATCGTGATCATGTGGCTCATTTCGATGCGGATACACCGTCCTCTATTTTGGTGCATCACATTACAGGGATTGATGACGAGCAGTTGAAAGGGTTGCTAACCGGAGACACAGATGCGGTTGTGACGCTGCTGAGCGACGATGAAGATAATCTGAAGGCGCTTGAGTTGGCATACAAGATGGGGGTTCCCCGCTTGGTTGTCCGGCCGAACGATTTGTCGAACGCACCTGACATGGCTGAGCTGGGCGCACTGACCATCGACCCAACTTCTGCGATGGTGAACCTGTTGGAACAGACGGTTGTGGCACCGCAGAACACCTCGATTTTGCTGGGGCAAGACAGCGGCCGTGAGGTGGTGCAGGTGACGGTGAGCAACAAAGACATTGATGGGATGTTGCTGCGCGACCTGCGCCTGCCGAGCGATGTGTTGTTTATGGACCTAACCCGTGGTGACAGTGTGATTTTGCCCAACGGGTACACTCGGTTGCGGTTGAACGATGATGTGACGATTGTGGGTCGCGGAGACAGTTTAACTGAGGCGAAGCTGAAGATCGGGTATTAGGCTCTTTAGAAAGCTGAACAATAGGTAGTAAGCGGCCGGATGTTGAAAAACATACCGGCCGTTTTTGTTTTGCCACTTAAAACCGATGGAATGGAATGCCGTATAGCAATTGTGGCGATAGGGAAATGCCCTTTTTTGCTAATGAGGAGTGGGTTTGTGCACATGTAATTTACATGATCCATTTCATTCAAAACATAAGGAGGAACAAATGGATAATTTATTAGAGATGATCGGAAGCCAGGTATCACCTGACATGGTCGGCCAGATCAGCGGAATGCTAGGTGAAGACTCAGGTGCAACCCAAAAGGCTGTTACGGCCGCATTGCCAGCTTTGCTTGGCGGTATGGTTTCAAAGGGATCCTCTGAAGCGGGAGCCGGTGAGCTGCTCGGCATGTTGAGTAACCCAGGAGCAATTGGTGGCGGCGATCTTAATCCTGCTGATTTAGTAGGCAACTTGGGCGGCTTCTTAGGTGGTGGCGACAGTAATAATCAATTGATGCAGATGGGGGGCGCGTTGCTCCCGATGTTGATGGGAGATAAAGCCGGGGGTGTTGGCCAACTCATCTCTCAATTCTCAGGTGTTAGTGCGGATTCATCCAGTGGCATCATGAAAATGTTGGCTCCTTTAGCAATGGGCGTTCTGGCTAAAAAAGTGATGGGTGGCAGTGGTGGAGGCATGGATGCTTCTGCTTTAATGGGTTTGCTTGGCGGCCAAAGCTCTTTCTTAAAAGGTGCAGCGATCCCTGGCATGGGTGATGTGATGGGCTTGGGTGATTTAGGCAAGCTCGGTGTGGCATCTGGACTGTTGGGTGGCGTGCAAAACGCACTTGGCGATGCTGCAGGCGCAGCTGGAAATATGGCGGGATCGGCAGCAGGTGCAGTTGGCGATGCGGCCGGTGCTGTGACGGGTACTGCTAAAAATATGGCGGGATCAGCGGCGGGGGCAGTTGGTAACGCAACTGGGGCTGTAACCGACACTGCTAAGGATGTTGCGAATGTAGGTCAAAACGCAATAGCACGTTTTGCACCAATGTTGATTGGTGCACTGGTTGTAATTGGTTTGATTTGGTTCTTGTTCCTGCGCTAATTTGGTTTAACGTTAATTGAACTTAAAGGTCGCTTCTGTTCCAGAGGTGGCCTTTTTTGTTTCCGAAGGCAAGCGACAGCCCGGCCAACAACACGGTAACCGTCTGAGAGATTAGGTACATTTCCCTCTCAATTCATGGGGGAATGGCGACCATGGTAGGGTGGAATGATCTAGACAAAGCTTGTAAATTCTAGGTCATTAACTTTACTATGTAGGGGGTATCCTAATGTTTCGTCTGGGACCGTAGCCCCTTTGCCAGAAAGTTAAACCCAACCCCACTATGAATTTATTCTCAAGATTTAAAGACACAGACCCCTTTAACGAACAGGCATTTTTTGGTGAATTTATTATCTCAGCGCAGATCGATGGGATAACAAAGTCTCTTAAAAATTTAGAGTCAGAATCAAATATTAAGGCGGTGCGGAATGGGGTCATGCTGCCGGGTGCGATAGCTGTTATTTTCATGTCGGCCGTTTATTGGCTTATTGGCTCGTCCGGCTTTTTGCAGACCGGGTTGTTTATGTTGGCCATGCTGCTGTTTGCCTACAGCGTGTATGCGCTCGGATACCGTCGAGCCTTTTCAATCATTCTGTGTTTTATGGTAATGGGAGCAACCGCAATTCTCTCGATTTATAATCGGGATTCGGGCGGGGTGTTTATCAATGGGCTATCCATCTTTCTTTTGATGGGTGCATTTTTATTTTCCGCAAAACTTTACTATTGGTCGTTGGTGCCGGTTGTGGCAACGATATTTTTTCAGTATTTAGACGGGCCGTACCAGTGGCTTGGCATCATAGATGATGGATATAGTACGATAGAGAAAGTAGCGCTTACGTTGTTATGGACGGTTGTTTTTGTGGCGATTGCTCAGGTGATTCGCAGGAACTTTTTTGCGATTTTGAAGGAGTTTATCGTTGTAAATAAAGAGCTTGAATCTGCTAAAGAATCTTTGCTGGCCGCAAACCATGATCTAGATGAGTTGAACAAATCGCTAGAGGATCGAATTGCTGAAAGGACCAGCGCGTTGCAAAAAGCGCTTTTTGAAGCGGAGGCTGCCAATGTGGCCAAGGATCGCTTTTTTGCCACAATCAGCCATGAATTCCGCACACCGCTCAATGCGATTATTGGTTATAGCGAAGGGATTACAGAGATTCTAGACGAGGACGATCCAACGGCTAAAGAAGAGGTTGCTTATTCGGCCGACAACGTGGTGAGTGCGGGCAAAAATCTATTGTCACTGGTTAATGACGTCCTTGAAATTTCTCAGTTAGAGTCTGGAGATACATCGTTGACTATTGATCAGGTCGATTTAGGGGGGCTAAAAAATGAGCTACTCGTATTAATCAGCCCGATGATTGAAGAAACTAAAAATAGATTTTTGATCGAGGATTCAACAGAAACCAAACTGATTCAGACCGACAAGAAAAAGATCGAGCGGATTTTGGTGAACCTGTTGTCGAACGCGGCCAAATTTACCGAAAACGGGTTGGTTGAATTAATTATTTCTGATGCGGGTGAAGACCAGCTGATGTTTGAGATCAAGGACGATGGGGTAGGGATTTCGGCCGATAAGCTGGAAATGATTTTTGAACCTTTTATGCAGGCGGAAGAAACAAACGCCTATGGCCGGAAGTATGGGGGAGTGGGTTTAGGCTTGGCAATTTGTAAACGGCTGGCAACAGACCTTAGCGGGAAGTTGTCTGTGAGTAGTGAAGTTGGGAAAGGGACCGCATTCAAGCTGGTTGTGCCAAAAGCGATCGCCTAAATCGTGCATGAAGTTTAAGGTAGCCTCACTTCAGATTTATTCTGCGACCCGTTTAATGCGCTGATACCAAGCGGTTAAAATCGCTGTGATTACCCCGGCCCGAATAACAAATTCAGCTACAGACGGATAGCGGATCCAATTGGCGATGCGGGGGGAGTAGATTATGAACCCTACAAAAATAACGGTCAGCGCGATGAGCACCCCGATTAAAATTAAAACAAATCTGATGATTTTGCGGCCGGTTAGCGGCGACTTCTGCTTTTTAGGTAGTAGGTAGGATGGGACAAACCAGCCAAGGCTGCCACCGATGATGATCGCCGCAACAAGTGAGAGGGCGGGCAAAACGTTAAGCTCACCGAAATCGTGCAAAATTTTTGCAGATGGGGAAATCCTATACCTCATGCTCACACATCCAAAACCGAGGGAGAGGGCGCAGTATGTCGGCCGAGTAACCGTTCCGATGATGTTGTCATCGATTTTTTGAAACTCAAGTTGGTTGCACTCGTTTTGGATGACGATTGCCTTGATTGCTTCACGAGCTTCGGCCGAATCTGGGGCGATGGCAACCGCTGAGACATTATTACTTCTGATAAGCGCGATGATGTCGGCCGAGTAAGGTAAATAGTCAGGGCAGGCACGCAAGGCGATTTCAATATCTTGCGCCCGCCACACACTAGATGACTTAGGAGTCAGGGAATCACATAGGAGATGTAAGTTGGGCTCAGGGGCAGGGGCTGCAAAAGCATTTGACGGAGTAAACAGATAGAATCCTAGCAGAACAATAGGGATGATTTTGAAAATTATTTTGATGAGGTTCTCCTTGAGCTGGTTGAGCTAGAATCTAGAACGGTTACCGCATCGTATTTGTTCCCACATTGATTGAGAATGATCCTTTTACGCACACATTCACGCTATTCGTTTCACCGGGCGACCGCCAGTATTGAGCAGCTGGTTCAAGCGGCCGTGGCTGACGGTATGAGCCATTTGGCGCTGACCGACTACTTTGGGTTGTTCGGGGCGGTGCAGTTTGCCCAAGCGTGCAAAGCGGCCGGTATTCAACCGATCATTGGGTTGATGGCTTGTGTGCAGGGGGCGGAGAGCGGTCGGCCGCATGTGTTGACGTTATTGGCAAAAGATTCTTTAGGATATAAAAGTCTATGCGAACTCAGCACCATCCATCAAACTGAAAAAGAGACGCAGGGTGGGGGGATAGCGTGGGAGCGATTCAAACAATCTTGCCAAGGGCTGGTGTGCGTAGCGGGTGGTGAGGGTGAAGATTTTGGGATGGGAGATCTGTGGCCGTTGGCCGATCTGTTTGGGCAGGATGGGTATGTGGCGGTGGGGGAGAACAGCGGGACGGGATGGATCGAAGCGGGAGAAAGTTGTGGAATGCGGCCGGTGTGGGTCGAGCCGGTGTTTCATGTTGATCCGGCCGATCGTGAGCTGTTTCGGTTGCTCCAAGCCATCGATCAAAATGTGCGCTTAGAGGATGTGGCTAATTCACAATTGCCAACTGTAAGCCGCTGGGTTGGCTGGCCAAAGGCAGTTTTTCACAGATACGGGGTGGATGCTGATTACTTAGATAGGGCGGTTGCAAACACGCGGCTGATCGCAGAAAAGTGTGGGGCGTGTCTGCCGGATGGGAGTCCGCTGTGGCCCGTACTAAGTTTGCCAGATGGGAAATCTGCGGCCGTGGTTTTGCGAGAAACGTGCCACGATCAGCTTGGAACTCTATACGAAGAAGTCACCCCGTTTATCCAGGCTCGACTTAAGGCCGAGCTGGACCTGATCACACAGCATAATTTTGAACCGCTGTTTTTAATTTTGGGAGAAGTGATCGAGTTTGTGCGGGCAAACAATATTTTGATGGGGAGTAGGGGGAGTGTGGCGAATAGTCTGGTTGCGTATTGTTTGGGCATCTCGCTGGTGGACCCGATTAAGTACGATCTGCTGTTTGAACGCTTTTTGAACCCGGAGCGCAAAAGCTTGCCCGATATCGACCTTGATTTTGAATCGCGCAACGGCCGGGATGCGGTGCTCGGTTTTATCCGGCAACGGTACGGCGAACATCGGGTGGCGCTGGTTTCAACCGTGAACACTTACCGCACCAAGTCGGCCGTACGTGAAACGGCCAAAGCATACGGGATGAGCAGTGCAGAGATCAGCATAATCAGCAAACAGTTGCCTAGCTCATGGCGCCACCCTGACCCGGAGCGGAGGCAAAAATCGACGGCTGAGATGGTGGTTGATTTGGCAACCAACGACCGCGAGCGAGAAATTTTGACGATGGCGATGCGCATTCGCGGTTTTCCGTCTCACATGGGGCTGCATCCTGGTGGGATTGTGGTGTCACCGCCGGATAAGATGACCGATCATTGTCCGTTGTTCTTATCGCCCAAGGGGTTTTTGGCCACCCAGTTTGATTTCCGGGATGTGGAATCGCTGGGGTTGATCAAGATGGACGTGTTGGGGATTCGGGCGCTGACGGTGATTGAAATTGCGCTTGATTTGGTAAATGCTGACGTAGGGGGCGACGCCGTCGGAATGAGCGTGGGGGCTTCGAACGAAACTATACACCGACGGCGTCGCCCCCTACAGGTATCTGACATTCCGTTGGAGGACGATGCGACGGGTAATTTGCTTGAGCGGGGGGATACGCTGGGGGTTTTTCAGTGTGAAAGCACCGGCTCACAGCGCACGCTGCGCCAGCTAAAAGCGCGTGATCCATGGGGATTGGCATTAGCAAACGCCTTCTTTAAACCGGGTCCGGCCACCGGTGGGCAGGCGAAAAACTTTATTCGCCGCATTCGGGGGGAGGAAGAGGTCAGCTATGCCCATCCGATTCTAGAGCCGATTTTGTCAAAGACGGCCGGGGTGCTGTTATTCCAAGAAGATGTGCTCAAAATCTGTACCGAGGTGGGTGGGCTTAATTGGACAGAAGCAAACTCTATACGAAAAGGGATGTCGAAGTTTGAGGGAAGCCGGATTCGTGAAATGCGGGAGCGCTTTGTGGCTGGGGCGATGGCTAAAAACAGCATTGATGAAGCCATCGCTCAAACGCTTTGGGACCAGATTGAAGCATTTGCCGGATACGGCTTTAACGCCGGTCATGCACTGAGCTATGCGATTCCATCTTTTCAGATGGCGTGGCTCAAGACCCATTATCCGGCCGAATTTATGACCGCACGACTGCGGGCCGGCGGTGGTTACTCCCATCCATCGGTCAACGTGGCAGAAGCACGGCGATTGGGATTTAAAGTGTTTGGTCCGCACGTAAATTTTAGCGGCCGGAAGTGGCGTTTGGTAGACGGTGATCAGTGGCCGGTAAGCGGTAACCGACCACCGGCCACCGAGGCGCAGCCTACCGTTTACTGTGGCTTGGGTTGGGTTAAAGATCTGCGGCGCTCAACGATTCAAACCATCCTTGAAGAACGGGATAAGGGGCGATTTGAAGAGTTGGACGATTTTGTACGCCGGGTTCCACTACGAGAAAAAGAACTCAAGCATTTGGTCTGGTGCGGTGCGTTGGATGGGTTGGGGCCGAATCGAAAGGTGATGGGGGAGATGAAGGCGGCCGATAATCAGATGTCGCTGTTTGGTGCAGCGGAGATTGTGCCTGAGGCGGATGCTGAGTCGGCTGAAGATCGCTACGTGTGGGAGCTGGAGATTTTGGGGATGCCGTTTAGCGTTCGACCGACTGACTTTCTACACGAAAAAGACGGCGTGCCGTTGGCTCAGCTGCATCAGACCAGCGGCCGGGTCAAAACGGTGGGATGGCGTTTGCCCAGCTTTACTGGTGGCAAGGGATACTATGTGTCAGATGGAGAAGGGCTGGTGCTGGCGTGGGACAAATCTAAGCGGCCGGTACGCTCGTGGGAGCCGATGGTGTTGGTAGGGGAGTGGAAGCGGGATCGCTTTGGAGGAGAATGGCTGCAGGTGGAACGAATTGGGAAGGGTGAATGAGTATGCCCTCATTGGTATCAACTTAAGCCATTTTTCCAAGGGCTCAAGCCCTCGTTTAAGACAAGAAACCTGATCAATCAGGTTGAAATGTCCGCCAGAGCCCGATTTATCGGGCTTCCTATTTTAACCGCAGGATTGATCCTGCGAGATTAGGCAGGTTTTTGATCGATAAGCCTCCTTAGTTGATACGTATGTGTTCCGATGGCGTCGCCCCCTGCACAAGGTGCTGAATAATCACGATCATCTTCAAGAATAGCCAATGGCTCAACTGCGTTGAGCTGGTGCGGAACGCAGTTCCGCGAGTAAGCGCAGCGACAATTTAAGCCAAATTTAAGGTTGTTTAGGTTGCTCTTCACCAAAGCTAAATCACGATCTGATAAACTCAAGGCATCAATAAAGTTTAATCGGAGACAGTATGAAAACACGAGGAATTATATTTATTATCGTAGCGACTTTGCTTCCGCTGGCGTGGTTTATACCGCTGATGCAGGCGAATGCCGGAGCCGCTTTAAGTCAGTATTTAGGCAGTGCGTCGTTAATCTTAATGGGATTCACGATGTACATGGCCACCCGCACCCGTTTCGTTGAACCGATCTTCGGGTCGCTTGATCGGGTTTATGTCTTGCACAAATGGCTGGCGATTGGGGCGCTGATCACCGCATATTTGCACAGCCAGATCGATGCGGAGTTGGGCAACATCGCATTGGTTCGTGGTTTGGCCGATCAGGCTGAAGATTGGGGCGAACTAGCCAATAACGGGTTGATTTTCTTAATCACCGTATCGTTGTTGACCTTTATCCCATATAAATTCTGGAAATGGTCCCATCGCTTTATCGGCCTTTTCTTCGCCCTAGCGGCCGCCCACTACATCTTTATCGAAAAGCCATTTTCAACCTTTGAACC
>JAHDEN010000130.1:0-13845 GCA_020628815.1 Chloroflexota bacterium
TGAGCAATTTAGAATACCCGACATGTTAGCGAACCGTGCAGATATTTATAATTTAGGTGGCGTAGACGGCTACCTATTTGGTGGAGATTACTGCGCCATAGGGTTTGATCCGGTCGGAGTGCTACAGCGGATCATAGGGCTACCAAACGCCCACTTTATTCGGGGAAATACAGATCGATATGTGACAAATTTAAACGATCATCGCTCATATCAGCCTGACCGACATACAGATCCGCAAGAAATAAAAACCATCATCAACATCACCAGAAGTTTTTGCTGGACATTGGGTGCGGTTAGTGGGGCTGGTTTAGATAACTGGTTGCATGACCTACCGCTTGAATATCGTCTAACACTCCCAAGTCGCGAACGGTTGTTGATGGTACATGCCTCGCCAGGCAACGATGAGGGGAAAGGTGTGCGATTAGATCATACAGAAGCCGAGCTGGCAGAAATTGTAGCTGGTTGCGAAGCGGATATTGTGATTACGGGTCACACCCACATGCCGCTAGACAAGCAAGTCGGAGATGTGCGGATATTTAATCTCGGCAGTATTTCTAATCCGCACATGCCTGATTTACGGGCATGGTATGCGATTCTACATACTGACGATGATGGTTACAGGCTAGAAAGAAGGCAAGTTAACTATGACCATAAAGCGGTCATTGAAGCTATTCGATCATCTTCACACCCTTCTCCTGGATTTTTAGCTAGTTATTTTGAATTAAAACAAATTTCCAAGATTTATGATCGGCCGGATTTGGTTGAAAAGAGAGAAAGTTATGATTTATAGGTCGAACAATGAGCAAAATTCAATTTGAAGGCACTGGCCCTGGCGCGCAAACAAAAGATGGGTGTTCGGTTGAGTTTTACCGCTTATTAAAGCCTCAGGATGAACCTGAGCTAATTTCATCGCTTGTTCCGAAAAATAGCTCTATTCTTGAGTTGGGGTGTGGAGTGGGACGAGTAACGCACCCTTTAATTGAAATGGGGTTCTCGGTGACCGCGGTCGATAATTCCAAAGAAATGTTAACCTACGTAAAAGAAGCCAAAACCGTTTGCGCTGACATTGAAAGCTTGAAATTAATGGAGAAATTTGATGCTGTTCTGCTTATGAGTCATATGATAAATTTCCCCAACGATTTAACACGGCAAAAACTCCTCAAAACATGTAAATCTCATCTAAAGCCTTCAGGCGTCGTTATCATACAATGCCACCCAAAAGACCTTTCAGAAAAGCTGAGGCTAGGGTTTGTTGGACGCACAGATAAAGTTGATACATTTATCGATGGTTTAGAAATTGATGATACTGTTATTGAGATGACAATTCGCTGGGTTATTGAGGATAAGGTTTGGACCCAAAGCTTTGAAACCGAAATCTTGAATCAATCAGAAATCGAAACCACTTTACAATCTTCTGGATTACAATTTTCAAGGTGGCTCAATAATTCAGAAACAATTTTCGCAGCTTCGCACATCTGAATAAACCGAGGATCAATTTTCGTAGACAAAAATCAACTAATTTATGACAAATAAAATTATCGACAGCCACTTTCATTTCTGGGATACCGATCTATTAGATTACACATGGTTAGACGAGGTGCCAGCAATCAATCGGCCTTTTTTACCGGCCGATTTCGCCCAGGCAACTGAAAAAAATCCAGTTTCTGGCAAAATCTTTGTCGAAGCTGGTGGAACCTCCAATCAAACGATGGCCGAGGTTGAATGGGTGTCCGCCTTGGCAAAACAAGATGACACGATCAAAGCGATTGTAGCCTTCATTCCCTTAGAGTTTGGAGACCGAGCAGCTGGCGCAATAGAAGCGTTGACCCGGTTCCCGCTTGTCAAAGGGGTACGCCGCGTCGTTCAATCTGAGCCGCTGGGATTCTGTGTTCAGCCTGAATTTGTGCACGGCGTTAAGCTTTTAGCCAATCATAATTTTAGTTTTGATATTTGCGTCAAACACCATCAAATGGATGATGTGCTGACCTTGGTTGAGCAATGCTCCAACGTACAATTTGTGCTTGATCATATCGGCAAGCCAGATATCGCTAACGGGTTGCTCGATCCTTGGCGGGGCCAAATCAGCCGGTTGGCAAAGCATGAAAATGTTGCCTGCAAGCTTTCTGGCTTGGTCACGGAGGCGGATCATGCAAATTGGCAGCCTGCCGATTTGCGGCCGTACATCGATCATGTTTTAGAGGCATTTGGCCCGAACCGTTTGATGTTTGGCAGCGACTGGCCGGTATGCACGTTGGCATCAAGCTATCAACGCTGGATCAACCTCGCGTTTGAATACACGGCCGAACTTAATGAGTCAGAACGGGATCAGATTTTTTATCAAACCGCAGTTGATTTTTATCGACTTTAATCAAAGAGGGATGAATCCCTCATCTAACAAAAGAAGCCTGATAAATCAGGCTAAAACGGAGCAAAAATAAATGCTAATTGGAATATCACCACTTTTAAGCCCAGAACTCCTAGCAACATTGTCCCGCATGGGGCACGGCGACGAAATTGTATTGGCGGATGCTCACTTTCCCGGCGAAAGTGTCGGCCCACCGGTCATACGAGCAGACGGCTTGCAAGTAGCCCCCCTGCTTGATGCGATTTTGCCTTTGTTCAAACTGGATAGCTTTATCGATCACCCGCTGAATATGATGGCACCGGTTCCAGGCGATCTGCTTGACCCGGTCGTAGAAGCGACTTATCGAGCAGAGGTTGATAAGCATTGGCCAGATACACCCAGCATCGGCCGGATTGAACGCTTCGCCTTTTATGAACGGGCCAAAGGGGCCTTCGCAGTTGTCATGACCGGAGAGACGGCTAAATATGGAAATATCATTCTGACAAAAGGAGTCACACCGATCTCGTGATATTAAACACGTTAGGCAAAACCGGATTGCAGGTTTCAAAGATCGGTTTTGGTTGCGCCCCATTGGGCGATGAATATGGCAAACTGACTGAAACAGACGCGATTCGATCTGTCCACGCGGCCATTGATCACGGCATAACCTTTTTTGATACCTCCCCCTACTACGGCCGCACTTTATCAGAGACACGGCTGGGCAATGCGCTACAAGGCAAGCGGGATCAAGTTGTGCTTGCGACCAAAGGGGGACGGTTTGATGCAGAGCTTGAGTCCGGTTTTGACTTTAGCTATCAAAACATCATCAACATGTGCGAAGCGAGTTTGCAGCGGTTACAAACAGATGTGATTGATGTTTATCAACTGCACGATATCGAATTCGGCCGAAAACAGGTTGTGATCGAAGAAGCCATCCCTGCACTGCTTGAGCTTAAGAAGCAGGGAAAAGTCCGCTTTGTCGGGGTAACTGGATATCCGGTTGAATATTTACATGAAGTAATTACGGCCGTTGATCTCGATGTAAACCTCTCTTATTGCCACTTTAACTTGCAAAACCAAAGTCTGCATACGAACCTGTTACCGGCTGCCCGCCAACGCAGTATGGGTGTCATCAACGCGTCTGTTACAGGGATGGGACTGCTCACCCCACAGGGGCCACAGCCTTGGCATCCGGCGTCTGACCAAGTTAAAGCGGCATGCAAAAAAGCAGCCGATTATTGTGATAGCCAGGGGATTTCACTTGCTCAGCTGGCTATTCAATATGCGCTGCACAACGACGATTGCGACGTGACCTTGCTGGGGACCCGCACCACGGCCGAGCTTGAGTCAAGCATCGATTTGCATCGGAGCAAACCTGACCTGCACCTTCTCGAAGCGGTCCAGAAATTCCTTGAACCAGTTCGTAATCTAACTTGGCCCTCGGGCTATCATTAAGCGATTTTTGTCTAAATCTACTTAGTTTTGGCCGTTTCACACCTTGTTACGAAATCGATTTCGTAATATCATACGGGCACCATAAATTCCCCATCTTTTGATGATTAAATAGGATAAAAATATGAACCATCCGAAAGTTTCAAATGAAGAAATGCTCTCCCGAGTGGTCCGTTTTAGCGACTACACACGCGAAAAAGCGATCCCCCTTATGTTCATCGACAGCCTGATACCGGGCCATCACCGCCTAAACTATGCGGTTGTCGGTGATACGGCGGCCGAAAATCCCGACTATGAAGTGATAATGAAACAGCCACACGATTTCCAGCTCGGCATGTTCAAAGCGATGCCCAGTGGAAATGGGCCAGCCTATCACACACATGACTATGTCGAGGTGTTTCTACCACTTGAAGGTGAATGGCGCTTTTACTGGGGAAACGATCCTGAAGGTGAGCCGGATGGCGAAGTCATGCTGGGCGGCCGTGATCTCATCTCTTTCCCCCCCGGCCTATGGCGTGGGTTTGAAAATGTAAGCTCAGAGCCAGCTTGGTGCTTTGCGGTTTTAGAAAAACACACGGTCTTTGAAGGGAAAGACCCTTACTGGTCTCAAAAAGTGATCGACAAAGCGGCCGAATATGGCTTCTCATCTGACGCTGACGGCAAAATGGTCAAACCAGATAATTTTGACGAGCTTAATGAGAAGTTGTTGGATGAAATGTATAACGCGTAGCAGGTCTGAAGGTTTGAGTTTGAAGGTAAAAGTGAGGGCAACTCCACGACTTCATACTTTCCACTTTGCACTTTGCACTTGATACTTTACAACTATGAGCAATAAAATTTTAACTACCCACGTCGGTTCTATGCCACGGCCGCAAGAAGTGGTCGACATGCTGTTTGCAGAAGACCACGGCACACTCAAAGCGGAACAACGGCCGGAATATGACGCTATCATGGCGCGCAATGTAGCTGACATCGTCAAAAAACAGACTGATGCTGGGGTTGATATCCCCAGCGATGGCGAAATGAGCAAAATTAGCTACGCAACCTACATTCGCCACCGGTTAACCGGCTTTGAAATCAGCGACACCCCTCCCCCACGCGCAACGCCCAAAGATTTAGACGACTATCCTGAATATCGGGATCGACTTGCCAAAGGTGGCGGCACTCCTAAATATCACCGGCCGGTGTGTGTTGGCCCGGTTGAGGTCAAAGACATGACGCCGGTTGAAAAAGACATCGCCAACATGAAAGCGGCGATGGCAGCGGCCGGAAGCGAGCGTGGCTTTATGAATGCAGCCTCGCCGGGGGTGATTGCGGTTTTCCAACCGAACGAGTATTACACCAGCCATGAATCGTTTCTGGAAGCACTCGCCGAAGTGATGAAGGTTGAATTTGAAATGATCCATAACGCAGGGCTGACGCTGCAGGTTGACTGCCCTGACTTGGCGATGGGCCGCCACATCAAATTTCGTGACGATAGCGATGACGAGTTTATCCGGAATGCAGAAATGCAGGTGGAAGCGTTAAACCATGCGCTACAAAACATCCCGGCCGAAGATGTGCGCATGCACTTGTGCTGGGGCAACTATGAAGGGCCGCACAACCATGATATTGCGTTGCAAAAGATCATGGACACCGTTTTCAAGATCAACTGCCAAGGGCTCCAATTTGAAGCCTCCAACCCCCGTCATGCCCATGAATGGGAAGTGTGGGCACAGGCAAACATCCCCGAAGACAAAGTTCTGATCCCCGGCGTAATCGACACCACAACCAATTTTGTCGAGCATCCAGACTTGGTGGCGCAACGAATCCTCAATTTCACAAACATCGTCGGCCGTGAGCGTGTGATTGCCGGAACCGACTGTGGTTTTGGCACCTTCGCCGGTTTTGGCGCCATTCACCCATCAATCTGCTGGGCCAAGCTGGAGGCTTTATCAGAAGGGGCAAGTCGAGCATCAGCGAAGCTTTGGAATTAAAAAGTGAGAAGTATGAAGTGGAATCAACTCCGCTTTCTACTTCTTACTTCGCACTTAACACTCGTCATGCTAAATGTAGAAATAAAAGACAACTCCTTCCGCGACATCGTTGATATCGACGCTGGCATTCAGCAGGTCGTGACCGGCTTCGATTTTCTTGAAGGGCCAATCTACCACCCCGCTTACGGCTCAGTTTTGTTTAGCGACATTATGGGGAATTCCTTGTATAGCTGGCACCCTGAACATGGGCTGAGCAAACGACGCATCAACAGCTACATGGCCAACGGGAATGCGTACGATCATCAAGGTCGTTTTGTGACCTGTGAACACGCCACCAGCCGTCTGACCCGCACCGACATCAGCAATGATGTGTATGAGGTGCTGGCAAGCCATTACGACGGAAAACAGCTTAATAGCCCCAACGATGTGGTGGTGAAACGAGATGGAACGATCTATTTCACTGATCCAACCTCCGGCCGGAGCGCTGGCTTCGGCGTACCGCGCGAGCAAGAGCTCGATTTTCAAGGGGTCTATAAACTTGACCCCGGCACCCAAGAACTCACCTTGCTGGTTGACGATTTTTCAAAGCCAAATGGATTGTGCTTTAACAAAGGTGAAAGCCTGCTGTTTGTAAACGACACTGATCGTCAGCATATACGGGTCTTCGACGTTTTGGCAGATGGGACGCTGGTGAACGGCCGGTTATTTGCCAATCTCAAAGGGGATCTGCCTGGTGTAGCTGACGGCATGAAAATCGACATCGATGAAAATGTGTACAGCTGTGGCCCCGGCGGCATTCAGGTTTTTAGCAAAGATGGAACTGCGTTAGGCACCATCATCATGCCAGAAAAAACGGCAAATTTTGTTTTTGGTGATGAGGATCACAAAACCCTCTATATCACCGCTTCTACTTCACTTTATAAAATCCGGGTCAAAGTGCCTGGATATCTAACTTTTAATGGCTAAAGCCATACCCACACCAAAATGACTGTAACTTATCTAAAACAAGGTATTACCGAAACTGATTCAAAAGCAAACGAGCGCAAAACGCGCGAAATTGTTGAAGGCATCTTGAACAGCGTTGAGGATCGCGGCGAAGAAGCGATTCGTGAGCTTTCAGCCAAATTTGATAACTGGAGCCCGGAAAATTTCCGGCTAAGCGATAAACAAATTGCTGACATCATTGCTGACTTACCGGAGCAAACGATTCACGACATCAAGTGGGCGCAGGCTCAGGTACGCCGTTTTGCTCAAATTCAAAAGTCTGCCTTGCAAGACATTGAGATCGAAACGATCCCAGGCGTTATTTTGGGACACAAAAACACGCCAGTAAATAGTGTGGGATGTTATGTCCCCGGCGGCCGGTATCCGATGGTCGCCAGCGCCCACATGAGCGTTTTAACCGCTAAAGTGGCCGGGGTTAAAAAGGTTATCGCCTGTACCCCGCCAGACCCGAAAACAGGGGTACCACCGGCCGCAACTGTGGCCGCCATGCACTTTGGTGGCGCAGATGAAATCTATATTTTAGGCGGCGTGCAGGCTATGGCGGCGATGGCGTTTGGTACCAGTGAAATCACCCCAGTTGACATGATTGTCGGTCCTGGCAACCAGTATGTGGCCGAAGCTAAACGTCAGCTTTTCGGCCGAGTAGGCATCGACCTGCTGGCTGGGCCAACCGAAGTGTTGGTGATTGCAGACGAAAGCTGTGATGCGGAGATGGTCGCCACCGACCTGCTAGGGCAAGCAGAACACGGGCCAAACTCTCCGGCCGTGATAATCACCAACAGTAAAAAATTAGCCGAAGAAACGATGGTTGAAATCGGCCGTCAGCTTGAGATCATTCCGACGGCCGACATGGCCGGAGCCGCCTGGCGCGACTACGGCGAGGTGATAGTGTGTGACACCCGCGAAGAGATGTTGGCCGTGGCCGACGATATCGCCAGCGAGCACGTGCAAATCAACACCGAAGACCCAGACTACTTCCTCGACAACATGACCAACTACGGTGCGCTGTTCTTAGGGAACCGAACCAATGTGGCTTATGGAGACAAAGTGATCGGAACCAACCACACCCTGCCAACCAAAAAAGCGGCCCGCTATACGGGTGGCCTGTGGGTCGGCAAATTTATCAAAACCTGCACCTATCAGCGGGTCGTAACCGATGAAGCCAGCGCATTGGTAGGGGAATATTGCTCCCGTCTGTGCGAAGTTGAAGGGTTTATGGCGCACAAAGCACAGGCTGATTTGCGCGTCGAGCGATACGGCAAGTAAGAAGTTATAAGTGTGAAGTATGAAGTGAGTGCCCACAGCTTCTCACTTTATACTTCATACTTTTTACATGAGGCTCATGTCAAACTCTAAAAAAGTCGCTCTAGTTACCGGCGGTGGTGGCGGGATTGGGAGCGCCATCTGCCGCAAACTGGCCGAGGCCGGTTACTCAGTTGTTATCAACTACAGATCCAATCTTGAAAAAGCTCAGGCAACCCTAGACAGTTTAGCTGGGGACGGGCACTTGCTCTTTCAAGCTACGATCACTGAAAAAGCCGAGCTGGATGGGATGGCTCAAGCCATCGCTGAAAAATACGGCAAACTTGACTTGCTGGTAAACAATGCGGGCATCACCACCCCAGTGCCGCACGATGATTTGGACGGTCTGACCGATGAGTGGATTGATCGGATTATGGAGACAAATGTGCGTGGCACTTTTGCCTGTGTTCGGGCATTTAAGGTACTTTTAAACAGTGGAGAAAACAGCTGCGTCATCAATATTTCATCGATTGCGGGGCGCACAGGCGTGGGCAGCAATGTGGCTTACTGTGCCTCAAAAGCGGCAATTGATTCGATGACACGCTCTTTGGCACGCGCCTTGGCCCCGAAAATTCGGGTCATGTCGGTGGCTCCCGGCTGGGTTTGGGGTGAATATGCGTCCCGTTTTCCGCAAGAGTATATCGACGAACAGATCAGCAAAACCCCGCTGAATCGGATCGCACAACCAGAAGATGTGGCAGATGCGGTGTTGGCCACGGCCGAGGGGTTGATGTTTGCGACGGGTAGCATCATCGAAGTAGACGGCGGCCGACCGCTGCTATAAAAAACGGCTTTTACTGCTGATACACGGCCCGCTCAAACAACTCATACGAACGCATAAACTGGGGGTCTGCAAAGGGGAGCAGTTGGGTCATAAAAACGGCCGCAACATCATTAACCGGGTCCAGCCAGTAGTGACTGTTGAGCAATCCGGCCCAGCTTTGAGAGCCGGCCGACCGCATTCCCGGCACATCTTCTTCCATACGCAAAAACCCCAAACTATGGCTCTTTTTTATTCCGGGGAAAAAGTTAACATCGGCCGACTGTTTTGGCGAAACGGACCCCATCGCCCCAACAGATAAAGGAGCAGTATGATTGGCTAACATTTGATCCACTGTAGCCAGTCTCAAAATCAGATGACCGTTTAAAGAGCCTTTGTTCAGGAACAGCCGCAGAAAAGTGAGATAATCGGCCGCTGTTGAGTACAGTGCATGACCCATCCCATAAAAATCAGGGTTTCCATAGATGGGTAAATTCAAGTCAGCCAGTTGCCCATCTTTACCGCGAACGGCCGCAGATGCCAGTTGCTGGCTAAGTGCCGGGGGCAGCTCAAAAACGGTTCGATTCATCCGCAGAGGCTCAAAAATTTCTTCGTTGCAAAATTGGTCAATCGATCTTCCATCAATCCTTTCGACAACTTTCCCCAGCCAATCAATACCGATGCCGTAGCCCCAACGATCACCAGGATCAAACACCAACGGTAGTTGAAATGTTGAAGCCTTGCCTTGAATCGGGATAGATTGATCGGTTAAACGAAAGTATTCAGCCATTTGGCTATTCCATGTTGGGTAGACCAAACCAGAGGTATGTGTGGCTAAGTGGCGGATTGTCGCTTTGGTTCTCGGCCGACGAAAACGTGGCTTGTCTCCATCAAACCCAGAAAGCACGTTCAGCTGTGCAAATTCTGGCAAGATGTCTTCCACATAATCGTCTAGCCGTAGTTTTCCACGGTCTAACAAGATCATGGCGCAGGTTGAGCCAACCGCTTTGGTCATCGAGAAAATTCGGAAGATGCTGTCTTCTCGGGCCTCTTGCCCCGGACCCGATTCTCCGGCCGCACCAGACCATGTTACCCCGTCTGAATTTGCAGTCATCGCCACCACAAACGGAGCCGCAGCTTCTGCAACGGCGTCCTCAAGAATGTTTTTTAGCTTATGCATTATGAGTCCGATCCCAAAATCATGTCAGCACATTTCATCCCGATCATCATAATGGTGATGTTTGGGTTTACCCCGATCATTGTTGGGAAAATTGAAGCATCTGCGACGCGCAGGTTCTCTATGCCACGCACCCGCAATTGCGCATCTACCACAGCCGTCTCATCGTCAACCACTCCCATCTTGCAGGTCCCGGCCGGATGGTAGACGGTGCCTGCCACTTTTCGCGCATAAGCCGATATCTCTTCATCGCTCTGCACCTCGATACCGGGGAATAACTCTCGCTTGATCCAATCTTTTAAGGGATGTTCGGCCGCAATTCTTCGCGAAAGCTTAATTCCCTCAGTCAAAATAAACCGGTCATACGGATCGGTGAAATAGCGAAAATCGATCAGCGGCCGGTCTGCTGGATTGTTTGAGCGCAATCGAACGGTTCCCGTACTTCTAGCACGAGCCACATTGGGGGAAAACGAAAATCCATTTGTGGCCGTTGGATAGCCATGTGGCTTTGTGTAGGTGTCAAACACGGCCGTACCAACGTGAGCCATGATGTCAGGCACAGGCAGGCTAGGATCAGTTTTGCCGAACAAGGCCATCCCCATGGCGTTAAGATCAACGGCCGGAATGGGGCGATGGGTTTCCCACCCAATCATCGAGTCTGGATGATCGAGAAGATTCTCACCCACACCGAGCAACTCACGTTGAACGGTGATACCAACGTCTGACAAGTGTGTGGCCGGGCCCACGCCGGATTGCATAAGCAGTGTTGGGGATGCAAAAGCACCGGCCGAGAGAATCAAATCCCCATCACTATAAAAAGTGCCTTTGTCCGTCTCAACCCCAATCGCTCGATCCCCATCAAATAAAATTTTGTGCGCTTTGGTATTGGTTAAGACAGTCAGCTCATCTCCCCACTGGCTGAGCGGATGCAAAAAGGCGACAGATGCGGACTGTCGCATACGCCCTTTTTTGTTGAAATATAGATAACCAACTCCATCCCGCACCTGATTCTTAGGAGAAAAATCGATCAAGCCAAGCCCAGCTTGGCTAGCAGCCTCAATCAAATCATGATGAAACGGGTTTTCAAGCGAACTGGTTTCGATGTGAACTTGGCTAAATATCCGGTCAAACAACGGTGAGATTTCGTTTGGACTCCAACCCTTTGCCCCCTGCTCAACCCATCGCTCTAAATCGTAATCGGGCGTGCGCCATGCGATGATGGTGTTGATTGAGCTGGTGCCGCCCAGAATCTTGCCCCGCGTGTGTCGAATAGAACTATTGCCGTGCGGTTGGGGTTCTATTTGATAGTCGTAGTCGTGTTTGGTCCCAACTAGATTTTTCCAGCGGCCGGCGTCTAGCGCGTCGAAAAAGCCCTCGTCGCTACCACCCGCTTCGATGAGAGCAACACGTCGGCCGGATTTGGCCAGAGTTGTGGCCGCGACACAGCCTGCACTGCCCGCACCAATGATAATATGGTCAAACGGTTTCATGCTATTTTCAAGGGATCAATCCCTTGGTTAAAATAAGAAACCCGATCAATCGGGTTATGAGTTAAGAATTGTTATGGGATAAGATCGTTTGGTATTAGGCCGGCCAAAACCCGCTGGCAATTTTCAAACTGCGCCCGGTTAATCCCATATTGGCGCTCAACTGTGCCGCTGGCGATGTGAGGGGTGCAAACCACATTGGGTAGCTGCAAAATTGGATGGTCCGGCCGAGGAGGTTCAGGGTCGTACACGTCAATCCCAGCCCCAAAAAGATGGCCTGATTGGACAGCATCATAAAGCGCGTCGATATCATAGGTTTCACCCCGGCTAGCGTTGATAAAAATCGCCCCTTGTTTCATTTTGGCAAACTCGGCCGCCGTTATCATCTTCCGTGTTCGATCGGTTAGTGGCACATGCAGAGTGATCACATCGGCCGTGGTCAGTAGCTCATCAAGTGAAACTCGTTTGAGGCTATATTTTTCTTCTAGCTCGGCAGGGATATCCACTATATCAGTGTAGATGACGTTGCAATCAAACGCATGGGCCAAGTGCGCCACCCGCTTGCCGATGCGGCCTAATCCCACAATGCCCAGCGTTTTATACGCCAAATTATGGGAGCCTTCGCGCCAACCAAACATGTTCCAACCGCCTGAGCGCATTGAGTCACGCACGGCCGGGAGTTGTTTGAGCAACGACAGAATGAGCATAAACGTATGTTCACCCACCCCCTCGGGAGTCATAGCGGGTGTGACAGCTACAGGAATTCCCATCTCGGCCAAAACATCGGTCGCAATGCCGTCATAACCTACCCCGTTATGCATCACAAGTTTACAGTTGGTCATCAGCTTAGCCTGATGCGCGGACAGAACGGTACACACCATAAAATCAGCTTTTGGCAGGATTTCGGCCGCACGAGCCTCGTCTTTTAAATCTAAAAACACAACGTCAAAGTCGGCCGGCTTGACCTCGTTAACTACTTCCTGAATCCACGGATGAACGGTGGTGAAAACAATTAATGGCATACTTTATTAATCTCCACAGATTGAAATCTGCGTCTAGTAGCTGAAACGCGCTAAAGCGTATTAGATTAAGATTGGTTTGTAACATGTTTTAACATGTTTCTTTTTAGATGTGGAATTCATTCCACGGGAATTAGGGCGACTGATTGATTTGCTCAGCCAACCGGTCAAACAAATCAATCCCAAACTGGCGGAACAGATGGACCATATCAACAAACACCCAATTTTCAATATAAACTTCACCCTCACGCTTCCACCAGTCAAGGCCCACAAAGCCAACCCGGTTTCCAGTTGCAGCAGCATCTAAATAAGGGCCAGTATGCGTAGCCAGCACACCGGGAAACCCGGGCGCGGCCGTGTATGCGCCTTCCGCGTACAGTGCATCTAAATCCTGCACCTGCCGGTCTGGGTACGCAACCAGCCAAGGTGCCTGATGCAGATCTTCGAATTCTTTGAAACTTAAACAGGCGCCAATGCCGCCCGGTCCGTACCACTGCACGTCTGGGTGAAAATAGTCAGCCATCCCCATACTTTTGAGATCATCTTGATCAAATGCGTTTAACCCATCAAAGATAAAAGCTCGGATGTGTTCTAAGCTGTAGCGGGTTGTATTTACATCCTGCGCAGCGTGCAAAACACCGTCTTTAGCGGCCGGTGCTGGGTAGATGTGATCCTTTCCTTTAGCCGGTGGCAGCACGTTGTAACCGGCCTGCTGCATCAGGTCGATAAGATCAAGCAAGAAATACACTCGGATGATTTTTCCATCTTCCATCTCGCAAAACTCACCCCAGCGAATACGAACTTTTTCACCTGTGGCGGGGATAGATTCATAATCTTGGGCAAAGGTCCCGTTCAAATAACCGGTACCGCTCACCCACATCCGGCCGTCTTTGGATATGTCTCCATCGACCCGGCCGTTTGACTGCCCACCCATGAAAATATGCGTTTCACGTGTCAAATCAGGAAACGAGGCTAACAGCGGCTCCCAGAAGCCCGTAACAAAGCTGGTTGGACCACTCAAATCACCCACGGGGGCATGTCCGTGCCAAGCCACATCGGCCGACATATATTGTTCAGCAACGGCTGAAAATTGGGAAGCTTCGGCCGCTTCTAAAGCTTCCCAAAACGCCCAAACTTGTTTTTTATTGTCTTGATTCAACAACATTTCTATTGCTCACTTGAATTCATGATTTTTTGTGTTCGATCTAAAACATCTAGACCTTGCTGCTTGAGCCAGTACGGAATATCGATCAGCACCCAGTTTTCCATCAGCTTATCCCCTTCTCGCCGATAGACATCGACCACCTGCATATCAGCGCCACC
>JAHDEN010000130.1:13855-17511 GCA_020628815.1 Chloroflexota bacterium
GGTTGGATAGATTGGGCCAGCCAAAGAAACAGGCAAAGTTTCCTTCGGCAAAACGACACACATGGCCGTTGAAAACCTTGTCATCCAAGTTGTTTCTAAACGGCAATTGATGCTGCTCTTGATAGCGGGGAATGGTGTAGCTGGCTCCGATCCCGGCCGGGCCGTACCAAATCATTCGATCAGACCAAGTGCGCTCAAGCACCTCGGGTGGGCAACCCATCGAGCCACTTTCGTTAAGCGCCGTCAAATCGTCGATCATTTCATTGAGCAATGCTAGTGTTTTGACACCCTCTTCCTCTGGTTGATCTTCGTAAACAAGGCCATCGTGGGTCCGCGGCCCAGGGTAGTTGAAATACACTCCGGTGGAAGGTGGCAGTGGATAAGTCCCCGCTTGGACCATCATTCCAATCACGTCCAAAAAGATGCCGGTCCGGGTAATTTCCCCATCTTCCACACAACTAAATTCCGCATAGCGCAGATTGGCCATCTTGCGCGTGCGGGGAATTCCGAGCCAATCTTCATCAAACAATCCCATTAGATTGCCCATGCTCATGACCCAAATCTCGCCGCTAATTTCGTTGGTTCCGGCGATGAAGATGTCCATGCGCCGTTGGTAGTGGCGCAGTGAGCGCATGAGGGGTGACCAGAATTTCTCGGCTACATTTTCAGCCCCAAATTGCTCTCTGAACGGATAAACCCCGCGCCAATGATAGTCGTCCCCATTGGTGTACTGCTTCAGCACATCAGCCACAGTGTCGGCCGTAGCATTTTCCATCGCGTCATAATAGTCGCGAACCAGTTTTTTTGCGTTTTGGTATTTCATATTAGCCTGTCAGCTAATCAGCATTTCAGCTTATCAGTTTTGGCTCGCTTGCTTCCAACTGCTGAAAGCGTGTGAACGAAGGTCACCAAGCGTGCTGAAATGCTGAAAGCGAAGCGTGCTGATCAGCTATTTGTCGAAGAACTCCGGTGGTTTTGACCCGATAAACTTGAGCACGTTTTCAATGTTGTAGCCGCACTGTTCGATGACGCCCAAGATGTCGATCAGCACGAGGTTCTCAGCCAGCTTACGCTCACCTGTTTCAGGGTCTTCTTCAACGCGCCAAAAATCCATGTAGCGCATGCGGATCTTTTCACCCGAGGCTTTGATCCCCAGCCAATCTTCGGCAAAAGTGGTGTCCTGATAGCCGGTTCCGGCCACCCATTCATCCCCTTCTGCGATGCGCACGATGTCTGTGGCATGTTTGTCGGGAAATGCCTTGATGAATGGATCACGATAGACGTTTTCAAATTCATCGATCCCGTTCATCGTGCCAATCCCGGCCGGACCTTCCCAGACCATGTCTTCTTTCCAATATTTTTGCATCAGCCCCAACACATTTTCGTTGAGACCCGCGTACATATCATCTACAAGTTGTTTGTTTTTTTCAGCGGACATATCTTTAAGTAAAAAGTGACCAGTAATCAGTGATCGGTTATGCGTTCAAACACAACTCGATACTGGCTATTGGTCACTAGGAAATACAAGTCTATTTTGTAAGCTAGCCCTTCACCGCTCCGGCCGCGAGGCCCTTCACGAGGTTCTTCTGGAAGAACAAAATCACGATCACAATGGGGATTGTGGCAGACACGGCCGCGGCCGCAGCCAATGTTAGATGGCGTGGATCTTCACCGCCCGTATAGCGCGAAATCGCGACCGGCAGTGTCCAATTGGTTTGGGTCAAAATGCGAACCAATAAAAACTCGTTGTAAGCCAACAATAACGAGAACAATGCGGTAGAAATAATCCCCGGCCACATGATCGGAATAATCACCTTGCGGAAAGCGGTTAAACGATTGGCTCCATCTACCATGGCAGACTCCTCTAAATCTTTAGGAATGTCCATAAAGAAACTGCGGAGCATCCAAATCGTAAACGGTTGATTGACCGCCACCAGTGTCAGAATGACCAAGAAACGGGTATCAAGCAGGTTGAGCGCATTACCGATTTGATAGTAGGGCAGAATAAAGGTTAGACGGGGTAATGCCCGGAAACCTAGCGCGGCGATCAAAATCACAACCGCCGCATAGCCTGAGTAACGTGCGAGCGAATATCCTGCCAAACAACCGATGGTGATCGAAACGACAACCGTCCCCACCGTGACGATGATGGTGTTGACAAAGTAGTCATAAAATTCGGCCGTTTCAACAACTTCAGGAATTCCCCACAGAATTGCCACAAAACCAAATGCTACGGTCAAATAAGTGACCCAATTGGGCCATGGCAGAAACTCAGCGAAAAGGGCCAAGCAGATCAGGATGACAACGGCCATCAATATAAAAAACAAGATGGTGTACCCATTTTCTGGGACACGGTTTAGCCAAAGCTCCTGATAATTTTCCCAAGTCGGTGTGAAAATGAATTTGGGTGTTCGGGAATTCGCATCTTTAAATGTTTTAAACGACTGCATTGTCGTCCAGTAAAACGGCAAAACACTATAGATTGTGAAAACAATCAAAAAGAGATGAATGGCTACTTTTGCAATTGGGTTTTTAGTCTTTTCCATCTTTCTAACGCTCCTCCATTTGCTCGCGATAAGACTGAATCAAATTCGGAATCAGAACAATCATGATGCCGATCACGGTTAGAACAGCCATCGCATTTCCTTTTCCTAAGCGCTGGAATTGGATTGCGGTCGCAAAGTTGTAGGTCATTAACGTATCTGCTTTAAAAATAGGATTGAGGTTGTTGGTTAAAACAAAAATACTGTCAAAGATTCGGTATGAATCCATGATAGATACCAGCAGAATAAAAATAGTTAGTGAGCGAAGGTGTGGCAGAACAATCCCCCGAACCTTTTGCCACCAGTTAGCTCCGTCAATCGATGCCGCTTCGAGCAAGTCGCTGGGCAACGTTTGTAGACCGGCGAAGTATGTCACAAGTGCAAAGGGGGTCACGTACCAAACTCCGTGCAGCATAATTAAGGTTTTTACCGTCGTTTCGTTGTACCGCAGGCGTGTATCAAAAATTGTTTGATAGACCCATGTAACTAATCCTGATGAATCAAAAAGCTGTTTAAACATCAGCGTCCCCACAACGGGAACAATAATAAATGGGAGCAGGAAGAACGAAAGATAGACGCCTCGCACAGCTTTTGATACCTGATCTAACATCAGCGCTACAGCAAGCCCTAGCACCATGCGTAAAGGGACGACGATGGCAGTGTAAATTGTAGTGAAGCGAGCAGCCTGCCAAAAGCGACCGTCTGACAAAACATCAACGTAATTTTTAAGGCCCACAAATTCTGGGTCGTTGATATTGTTAAAGGTTATAAATTGCATTCCCAACCAAATCGCCATGATGAGGGGGATCACCATAAGCACGGTCATTAGGAAAATGCTGGGAGCCGAAAACCGGAAAAATGTACTTCGCTTCATAAGTTTTTAAAGGAAAAAGGCGAAGGGATAAAGGATAAAGGTTGCTTATGTTCGCACCTTTATCCCTTATCCTTCAGGGTTTTAGCCTTTCAGACTAACCGTCGATATAGCCTTGGGCGGTTGCTTCTTCGATGTATGCTTCAGCGGCCGCGTTTAGAGCTTCTTCAGCGGTCAATTCGCCCGTACCAACCAATGGCAAGAATTCGCCAAGTTTAGAACGAACGATACCAACTGCTGGG
>JAHDEN010000131.1 GCA_020628815.1 Chloroflexota bacterium
ATTCCGGCCGAGGGTCGCGAAGAGATTTTGCAGGCACTACACACGTTGCAGGATGCAACTTGGGCCAACGACACAGGCGTTGTCGCTTACCATTTCAGCATCGATCTAAAAGATGAAAACCTGATTCATGTGTATGAAGAGTGGGATACGGTTGAAAACCTAAAAGCCCACGGCCAAAAAGACCATATGCACCCGTTTCGAGCCCTACGCACGGAGAAAGGGGTTGAAGTGGTTCGCTTTAGTCGCTGGCGGGCTGAGGCTTTGGGTGAATACTAATTCTCGCCCTAAAATCCCAGTCAAGGGTTTGCCACTATTTGTCCAAGTCAATTGAACCTACCCTTGACAGGGATTCAGCTAGTATCTTCATTCGCTCACAACTAGAATCGTCAATCAAAAATCGACTCATGAAACCTCTAATTGGTACAGACCTCAAACGCTTTTTGCGTGACTATAAACGAAAAAACCCGCAAAAGCGGGAGGTAGCGGCCGTCCTACAATCGGTTGAATATCCGGTTAACGTCGGGTCAGTTTTCCGACTGGCTGATGGAGCTGGGATTAGTGAGCTGGTGTTGACCGGCATCACCCCCACGCCGCCGCACCCGACAATCGAAAAGGTCGGCCGAGGCAAAACCGGCCGGGTCAACTGGCGCTACGAAGAGGATGCGGCCGAGGCGCTGAAAAAACTTAAAAAAGATGGGTATCACATCGTTGCGGTTGAGCTAGCACAGGGAGCAGTGCCGTATCACGAATATGATTTCCCAGAAAAAATAGCGCTTGTTGTGGGGCATGAAGATCATGGGGTCACCAAAGCAACTCTAGCAGAGTGTGATGCGGCCGTCTTTATGCCGATGTACGGCAAAGGATTGAGCCTGAACGTACATGTGGCCCTCAGCATCATGACCTATCACGTTCTGCACGCATAATCACAAGTCATGTTTCAACACATCAAAGCTATTTTTTGGCACCAACTCAATCAGCAAAATGATTGGCCAAACAAAGAAATTGATATTTATGCGATTTGGCCGGGGCCAATTGATGATGATGTCTGTTTTCGCAATGCGGGCTTTAACTACTTCGCAGGCACATCGGACGAATGGGACAAGGAGTTTGCGGTACTTGGCAGCCTGCTTTTTAATCAACTGTTTCGTTTAGGTCCAGTTCATTTGGCCCATCCCCAAAAACCATATAAAAATCGGTTTGAAAAACGCTTTGTTCAAGATTTCTACAAAGGATTAAACAGCTTTCCCGAACTTGAAATGTTGCTCGTCTCCGCTTCAGACGATCGGTATGGGCCAGTGCAAATCGATTTCGGTTCACCGGCCAAGGCGACCGTTATTTCCAGCGACGGGCATCCGATTTTTTGGCTAAAAATTAATAAGAACGACAGCCCACCATTTGCAGAGTGGATCTATTCGATGGCTCAATATGCGCCTCTAGAAAACAAATCGTTGAATTGGTCGTTCTTGTTCCCAAATATGTAAGCGACCCTTTGGCTTCAAGTTCCTACTCTCTTACTCTCTGGCGTTAAGCGCAATATCAAAGACCTCTGCATCAAAGGCGTGCCCGGCCGATGAAACGGAAATACTACGCAGTTGGCTAGGCGGGAACCCTTGTAACGCTTCGCGCAGATCAATCTCTTGCGAAATGACCCGGCCGGGTTGCACCCGCTGATGACGGCTTGAGGGCAACACACAGGTCTGGCAGCTATCTGGGCTTGTTTCTGACACATCCCCATCTGCAAAAAAGCCTTGCTCCCATGTACGCACAATGCCCAATTCATCTTCGTATTCAAGCCGCACCATGAGGGGGCATTCACTGCCAACCGTGCCGCACACCCACAACGTTTGCCCATGAATGCGCAAAGTCATCACCAATTCGAGCAATTCAAAATCAGTCACGTCTTCGTCAATTGTTTGTCGGATGGCTGTTTCGGCCGCCCCCACCCCATTACGGATAAATCGAATTGAGTTGTCGCCGGTAAATGATTCCTTCTTCGTCTCGCCTATCGGTTGATCCCCTAACTCAATCAGCCAATCTTGTGCAATCCAATGGTCTAGCCCGGCGTTAAACGACCCGTTGGTAATTAGATTTCGAGACGTGGCAAACGGTCCGTCAGGTGGGGCACCCTCAACCAAAATTGCCCGTTCGCTCCGTTTGATATCAAGAACCGACTCATCACTGCCATGCAGTGTGGCCACCCCTTCAAATACAGAAATCTGCGTCTCTTCGGCCGAAGCAACCACCGCATATTGGCCGGGACCAAACAGCTCGATTCGCCCCTGTGGCACATCAATCAGATAGGTGATCGGCTCTTTTTCTTGTGGCAATGTCAGTCGCATCCGGCCGTTTTTCAACTCCAAACTGACTTCATCCGGCAACGTATTAACCTCGTAGCGAGGGGTCGTCGCTTCGTTCAAAACCAACGTTGTATTGGCATATAACTGGCCGCGTAAAATCAACTCTTCTGTTGCAGGATGGGTAATAATGATGGTCCCGTTATCCGCCCCCTGTGTGATCAAACTATCCCCCCAATTCACCAGCATGCCGTTCTCGGTTTCAAGAATGGCGGAACTATCCCCATTGGTTTCAACCAACGCGAGCGATCCTTGATTTGATATCGCTACCGAAGTCATCGGCTGAACGCTTTGTCTAATCAGGGATGAAATTAGGAGGGGTACTGATATCGCAATAGCGATAAATATCGCAAAGGCGAGAAGGACAACTATCCAAGCGGTTCTTCTCCGACCAGCGAATCCGTCTGCTTTCACTGCCATAGAGCTCGGATTATACCCAACCCGCAATCAATCAATAACTTTTGTTGGTTAATCGTTAAGTTATCACACGGCAAGGGTGAGATTCAAAACAGAGTTCGGCCAGCATCAATCAGCTCTCGCTCTACACTTTCTCCGTTTCGCTCGTTATAATCGCCCCATGACCCGCAAATCGACTGTAGAAGAAATTAAGAACCGGTTCGACAACGATGTTGAACGCTTTTCTGTATTGCAAACGGGGCAATCCTCCACTGTAGATGCTCCGTTGACTTTAGAAATTATTTCGGCCGGGGCCGCCGCCCATCACCCCAACGCAACCGCTATTCTGGACGTTGGCTGTGGCGCAGGGAACTACACGCTAAAACTACTTGAAAAGCTGCCAAACGTTCAAACAATTGACTTGATTGACTTAAGCCGGCCGATGTTGGACCGTGCAGCTGAACGGATTTCGGCCGTCAGTACAGCGTCCGTTACAACCCATCAAACAGACATGCGTGAGCTAGATTTGGGCGCCAACAAGTTTGACGTGATCACAGCAGCCGCCACCTTGCACCACCTGCGCACCGACGAACAGTGGGAGATGATGTTTACCAAGTTTTACAATGCGCTAAAACCGGGCGGCAGCTTCTGGGTGTCTGACCTGATGACCCACGATATCCCGGCCGTGCAAGACATTTTATGGGGCAAATATGGCGACTACCTGTCTGACTTAAAAGATGAGGCCTATCGGGATCACGTTTTCGATTATGTTGGCAAAGAAGACACCCCCAAACCGCTGTCTTACCAACTACGGTTACTCGACAAAGTTGGCTTTAGCCAAGCCGAGATTCTGCACAAAAACACCGTCTTCGGTGCCTACGTCGGCATCAAATAAATAATGAGTTTTGTAGGACAGGCAGGGATGCCTGTTCTACAAGTAGGTTAAAGATGATTAAAATGAGTGCCGACACCGATGCCAAAGGCTGGTTCTTTGGCCCATGGAATTCAGACATCGATATCCCAGTCGGGTATGCCAATGAAGGGATCGATCTACTGCATTATCATGAACAGATGCATGAAATTTATTTGATAGCCCAAGGGACCAGCACGATGTTGGTCGATGGCAAAGCGATCAAGCTAAAGCAAGGGGATGTGATTGCGCTCGAACCGGGAGAAGTCCACACCTTTACTGAAAGCTCGGCCGATTATTTTCACTTTGTGATTCACACACCGTTTGTAAAAGGGGATAAAAAAATTGTCGAAGCAACAAGTTAATCAAAAAGTCGCAGTCGTCACCGGGGCCGCCCGCGGCATTGGCAAAGCCATCAGCCAAAAATTATTGCAGGATGGCTTGATTGTCGTGGGTGCGGACATCGGCCAAGCAGAGCTTGAAGCCACGGCCGCTGAGTTTTCCAAATCCGGGGTCCCCTTTACCCCATTTACGGCCGATCTAACTGATGATGGCCAGGTAAAAGAATTGTTTGCCTTCACCAGCCAAACTCACGGTGGAGTCGATGTGTTGGTTAACAATGCGGGCACCTGCTTTTTAACCGATTTTGTTGACATCTCGGCTGAGGAATTCCGGGCACAAATGGCGATCAATTTTGACAGCGCTTTTTACTGCTGTCAGCAAGCTATCCCTCAAATGCTTGAGCGGCCGGGCATTAAAAAGATTGTCAACATCTCATCAAATGGAGCCTACAACTTTGACGTATTTGATCCCGCCCACTATCGGGCCAGCAAAGCGGCGATGGACACCATGACCAAACATCTGGCCCGCCAATATGCGACGCAGGGGATTGCGGTCAACTCCATCGCCCCAGCTATGACCCGCACCGATCTGTTTGACACGGTCACACCGGACATTTTGGCTCAGGCATTGGCCGGTATGCCGCGGGGTGACGCGATGCGGCCGGAGGAGATCGCCGCCTGGGTGGCGTTCCTCATCTCTCCGGCCGGAGATTGCTCAAGCGGCAACGTCATCATCCTAAACCAAGGGCGAGACGTGCGTTAGCTACTCACTGGGCAACACACAACAGTCAGTGTTTTCTAGCGGCATCACAAACACAGAACCACCATCACCCAGTCCGCTGGTTGCGCTAATTTCATACTCCCCCGCTTCATCAAGCAGATGCACCTCAATCGTGCGATCGTCTCCATAAAAGGCAAACGAGCCAAATCCTTGCGACATCGACAGGCCAATTTCATGGTTCCCGTCCGGCTTGCCCACAACCAAATAGGTTTCCCCTTCTGCTACAGACAACTCAACCGGTGACTCTAAAAATGGCCCCATCTCAAGCACAGAAATCGTCACATCTTCGGGCACGTCGTCATCATAGTCGCTATCAAAAACAGGATGCAGAATGACAGATTCTGAATCAGCTTCCCACAGTGTAAATAGCAGGGTTAACCCAAACCCGTCGTTATCCACCGTCCGTAACAGGTTGCCGGTTGTATCAAACACATTTAGGGATGTGGGTGCAGCTGATTGGATGGATATTAGATAATCGCGACCCGCTTCAATCTGTAATTCATACCCGTGCTGGTCAGCCGCCGGCCGGGTGACCGACTCAGCCGGTGTCATAGGCAGGGTTGTTTGTGGCGCAGTTGGCAGTGGCTCAACCGTTTCACAACAGGCAGGGTCTGTCAGCGGGATGGTATAAATCAACCCATCAACCGGCTCAGAATTTGAATTGATCGTTGAAATTTGATTGTCTTGTACCTGATACAAAACCAAAGACTCTAACTGGAGGCTGTTGTCTATAAACGACATGCTAAATTCCCCAGACTGAGATTCTTGTAGCAGCATCATGTTTTCCTCTCCCTCAGGTGGCTGGGCGACAATCAAAAAGGCTTCCCCGGCCGCAACCGGCCGAGAAATTGAGCCGACCACAGGGTCACCCATTTCAAAGACAGAAACAGTTGCGATGTCAGTGTCGCTAAAAATATTTTCAAGTGTTAGCCCGATGTCTAGCTCTTCTACCTCGGCCGTCCAAGTCATAATTTCAAGCGATTGCCCAAACGCTCTGTTGTCTTCGGTATGGAGCAAAGCCCCCGATTCGTCGTACAACATGAGACCCACATTGGCTTCAGAGTAACCGGTAATAACATAGGTTTCTCCTGCATTCAGCTTGTACCGTACCCGTTGCCCTTCTTCAAAAGCTACGGTCACACGTTCACCCGGCAGATACACTTGACCATCAACAAAGTTTGGGACCGGCTCTGTTGAAACCTCTTCTTCGACTTCATCCACATTGTTAAATTCAATCACTTCGGTTGGAGCTAGCTCTTCAGCTACGGCGACTGTCGGCTCTGCTTCATCACTCGCCTCGTTTTGCACCGCTTCTACCGGCATTTCAGTTGGCTCCGGCCGTGGGGTGGCCGTTGCGGGCACTTCCGCAGTCGGAATAGCGCTCAAATCAACCGCTTCGGGGTTGGGCGAACAGCCAACAATCAAAAAACAGCAGGCAACCAACATCACACATTTACCTAGATCTCGCATCATTTTTCTCCCCAAGTGATCAATCAGGTGCATTTGCTTCCCCCCAACCATCACTTGAAATAAATTTTATTTCATCACGAGAATCTAATACGGAACTCCTAGTAGAGGGTTTTAAACTCGCAAATCTGAAAGAATCTTTGCAAGATTATAGGCGCTCAAACACAGGCTTAAAATGAGTTATTCATACCATTGCGGGGCTTTTTTCAAGGTCGGCCACTGCTCAGGATCATGCCCATAAATCACAAACGCATCTTCTTTTTGGGCAACCGACATCAGCCTAGCTCCGCTCGCTTCGGCTTGTGCCAAGTCCCATGATCAGGCCGCCGGGTTCTAGCTCGGCCGGTCGGCCGATGGCGTCGCAGGTGAGCAACACAGCACCGGTTTGTGGCAGATTCAGCAGAATCGATAGATGGCCCGGTGCATGGCCACACGTTGTTAGCAAGGTCAGCCCATCCAGCAGATCTGTATCTTCACCAATTAGCCGATACTCCGCATCTGGCCATTCAAGCGGTTGGGTGTTCCAGTATCGGGGCCGGTCAAACGCACGTTCATCTTTGTGGATGACGATAGGCACGCCGGGAAAATCACCGATTCCCCCCACATGATCAATATCGGTATGGGTCATGATCAACAGATCGATATCTTCTGTGGTCAGGCCACATTTGGCCAATTGGGCAGATGGCAGATTTTCGGCCGTTAGTCGTTCAATCCGGCCGAAACTTTCTAACTGATCCTCGGCCGTCGCCGTCTCCGCATTAATCGCATATTTGGCATGAAAGCCTGTATCAACCAAAATATTTTTGCCCGCAACCGTCTGAATCAGGTAGCCCGGAATCCCGATCAAACGGCCTTGATTGGTTGCTGTCCCTTTGCCGTGCACATAAAACAGCCCAAAATCTAAAATTGCAAATCGTTTGACGCTATCAGTCATCTATCGTATACCTCGCAAAGTGTTGGTTGGTTTGTTCGTTTGCTCGTTGGTTGATGCATAAACCGCCTAACCAGCCATCCAATAAACAAACTCGCTACCCACTATCCTCCCATGAAAGTCAAAATTCACAAACTGTTTGAATACCTGCTCGAAACCACAGCGGCCGAACCACCCGAGGCGTTTCTCGGCTTCTCTTTGTCTACCCCACCTAAACTTGGATCGTTTTTAGCCGATCTGGACCCCGACTTTCCGCTCGACTGGTCAAATCAGTCGTTTCAAGGGCTGGATGCGTTACGCCAGCATGTGATTGATCGGGCGGGGCTGCAAGCCACCTGTTCGGCCGACGATGTGCTGATCACGGCCGGTGCGGCCGAAGCCAACTACTTGGCCATCATGCAGCTGGTGCAACCGGGGGACGAGATCATCGTGGAATCACCCGGTTGGCCCCAGCCGATAGTGCTGGGCAAGGCGATTGGTGCCACACTTAAAACCCTATCCCGCCGCGAAGAAAACGGCTGGCAACTTGATCCGGCCGAGCTTGAAACCCTCATCACCCAAAAAACAAAGCTGATCTTTTTGACCAACCCGAATAATCCAACCGGCCAAGTGATGGATGAGGCCACACTGCAAAAAGTAGTAGCTGCGGCCAAGCGTGTTGACGCTTATGTGCTAGTGGATGAGGTGTATGCAGGGCTTGAGTGGCAGGGCACTCGCAACCCATCCATTGCGGGATTATATGAGCGTGGGATTACGACTGGCAGTGTATCTAAGGCTTTGGGGTTGCAAGGGTTGCGTACCGGCTGGATGATTTGTCGTGATCCAGAGGTGATTATGGACGCGGTGATTTTGCGCGAAAACTCGAGCGAAATCATGAATGTGATGGGGGAACTGATTGCAGAAATTGCCTTGCGAGAGGAGCGGTACACGGCGGCGATCCACATCGCCCGAGAAGAGGGGCTGTACAATTTAAAGTTGCTGAATGGGTTTATAGAGGAACGGCCGGAGCTTGAGTGGCACCCACCAGCGGCCGGGCTGATCGGGCTGTGCAGGCTCAATTTAGAGTTAGATGGCGAAGCTTTTGCACAAACACTTTTGGCCCCGCCCCATCGCACATTTTTATTGCCGGGTTCTGCCTATCAGCACCCGCAACACATCCGTTTGGGTGTGGGTGGTGGCCAAGCGGCCAATTTGCAGGATGGGTTGAATCGATTAGGGCGTCTTTTAGATGAGCTGGAATCCTAAATCTGGTTACTAATTTCGGCCAACTGCTCATCTACCGTTTGATCAATCGACACCACAATCCCATACTCAGGTTCTTCAAGCGTATCAAACTGGCTTTGGAGCATTTCCGGCCGCATATAGTGATTTTCCCTCGCGCTCATCCGTTCCCAGATCAGCTCAAACTCACCTTTTAAATAAATCAGTTCAACTTGGTCATTGCCAACCAGCAGCAGCTGGCGATACCACTCTTTAAGAGCAGAGCAGGCCAAAACCATCGGCCGTTGTGCCTCTAGATGCTCACGGATCAGCTCGGCTAGTTTTTCTAGCCATGGCCTGCGATCATCGTCGTTTAACGGATTTCCGGCCGCCATTTTGGCCACATTTTCGGCCGGATGAAAATCATCCGCATCATAAAACTGACACGTTTGCCGTTCAGCCAAGGCCAGCCCAACGGTTGACTTGCCACAGCCAGATACACCCATCACGATAAAAACTTTTGGAGTTGCTTGCATTCCTCAATTATGGCTCAACTCATCTGCCTAATGCCAAAAAAAAAGACCAGTCTGGTTTTAAAAACCAGACTGGTCTGAAAATTTCTACTCTTCAGCTAGCAGAGCCGCGATGACACGATCTGTCTCATCATAAGCCCCTTCGCCGATGTGCTTGTAGCGAATATTGCCTTCTTTATCAAGTACGTAGCGGGTGGGCCAAAAACGTTGACGATATGAACGCCAGATTTTGCCACTGTTGTCTTGCACAACCGGGTACTCAATCCCAAATTCCGCAACCGCATCAACTACGTTGTTATAATCCTCTTCAAAACTGAACTCTGGATAATGAACCGCGATGATCTCAAAATCTTCGCCCGAATACTTTGCATCCCATTCCTTCACCGAAGGAATCACTCGTTTGCAATTAATTCAGGAGTAGGTCCAGAATTCAATAACGACCACTTTCCCCTCTAAGTCTGCAAGGGTGAGTGGGTCAGAATTGATCCAAGGTTCTCCGTTGATTATTTCGGGAGCTTCGCCCAAGTTGGGAAGGAAAGAAGCCAGCGATCTAATCTCTTCTGCGGCCGACTCATCATCTGCAACTTGGCGATTCCCAGCCCGATCATTGTCCCGTATCGTTCCGGCCGCAGCCCGTTCCATTTGGGCAACTTCTTGAGCCGATGGTCCGGTCTCATCCATAGCCATTTCAGCTTCTTCTTCGGTTTCGACCATGGTCTCATCAGAAGCTTCGTCAGCCATCTCTTCGCCGCTGGTTTCAGAGCCGCTCGTGTCAGAGCCGCTCGTATCAGAGCCCTCTGCCATTTCTTCCGATTCCGCCTCGCTTTCAGCCATTTCAGCCTCCGGTTCGGTTGCTTCAGAAACGGCGGCCGGTTCAGCGGCCGGAGCCTCAGGAGAAGCGCAGGCGGCAAGAGCCAGCAACAAGACGATTAGCACAGCGCCAATCGAAATCAATTGTTTCATAAAACCTCCTGTGTCTGTTTCATGTCAATAGAAATGACAGTTTAGCCGAAAATTTTTCCGGCCGAGCAACAGTTAAGTGGGCTGTAATAATTTAAGCGTTGGGCAAGGGGCGGGTTTGCGGGTTTACACTAATGAGGATTGTGCACGCTTTTACTGGCACATTTTCAAGAGTCACAAAAGATTAGGTAGCGTTACTCGCAAACCCGCTACCCGCAAACTCGCCCCCCTCGCCCCCCCTCGCCCCTAAAAGTAAGAGTTGCTATCATCCCGCCTCTATATAAGCAAAGGTAATCCCCATGACAACACTTTCCACCCCACTTGAAAACCAGCAAGAACAAAAACGTAAGTGGCGCATCCTGACGCTATTAGCCCTCGCCGAACTATTGGCCCTAGCAGTTTGGTTCTCCGCCTCGGCCGTTGTGCCGGTGCTGACCCAAGAGTGGGGATTAGGGGATTCCGGCCGTTCATGGCTTACGATGTCGGTCCAAATCGGCTTTGTGGTGGGGGCACTTTTTTCAACCCTCCTTAACTTGGCCGACCGTATGCCGGCCAAATGGATGCTCAGCATCTCCGCCATTTCGGCCGGGCTGTTCACGGCCGGGATCGCCCTCTTTGCAAATGGCGGGTCAAATCCTTTGACCATAGCTCTATTTTTTAGATTTATGACCGGCTTTATGCTGGCTGGCGTTTATCCGGTCGGCATGAAAATCATGGCAACGTGGACCCAAAAAGATCGCGGTTTTGCCATCGGTTTACTGGTGGGCGCTTTAACGATCGGGTCAGCCATGCCCCATCTGCTGAATGTATTTGGCGGGGTGCAAAGCTGGCGGCCGGTGATGTGGCTGGCGGCCGGGCTGGCGAGTTTGGGCGGGCTAATCGGCGTCTTTTTTGTAGAAGAAGGGCCATACACAACCCAATCCCCCCCCTTTGACTGGAAACAAATCGGAAATATTTTGCGTGACAAAGATGTGATGCGGGCCAACGGTGGCTACCTGGGCCACATGTGGGAGCTGTATGCGATGTGGGCGTGGATCTCGCTCTTCTTTTTATCGAGCTTTGAACTTTCAGGCGTCGGGCCAGCTTGGGCCAGCGCGGCCGCGTTTGCGGTCATCGCCATCGGCGGGATTGGTAGCTATTTGGCGGGCGGCTGGGCCGACAGAATCGGCCGGACCACAACCACCATTTGGCTCATGGCGATTAGTGGCACTTGTGCCGTTTTGATCGGATTTCTGTACGGCCGCTCACCCATTATCCTCTTTATCGTCGCTTTGATTTGGGGATTTACGATTGTGGCTGACAGTGCTCAATTTTCGGCCGCCGTGAGTGAACTAGCCCCTCGCGAATATTTAGGCACCGCCCTAACCCTGCAAACCAGTATGGGATTTTTGCTCACCCTGTTTACCATTCGCATGGTTCCGCCACTACAGGCTTGGGTCGGATGGCGCTTTGCTTTTGCCTTTTTAGCCCTCGGCCCCATCATCGGCATCTGGTCGATGTGGTCGCTCAAACAGTCAGATGCGGCCGTGAAACTGGCCGGTGGGAACGGTTGATTTAGCGCAATTATTCAGCAGTTCGTAAATGTTTCCGTAGAGGTCGACGCCGTCGGAGCACAAATGGATCGAAGCTCCCAATGCCCACACCGACGGCTTCGCCCCCTACACAAGGTGCTGAATAATTACGATTTAGCAATCAAAGACCAGTCAGGTTTTTGAAATCTGACCGATCTAAAACACAAATCTACCTTCTGCGCAAAATCAACCAAGTTCCAATCGCCGTCACCACAAGCTCAATCGCCAAAGCGATCCAGTGGTTTCCGATTTCACCGGCCAAAACAATGCCAAACACACGCCCCAAAGCGATTCCCCCCGTTATCAGCACAGTAATGAGCAATCCCGGATAGATCCGGTCATCTTCCTGCGTTGACCACCATAAGAAAATAGCTAACCCCAGCTGTACACCCCCATACACGGCCCGAATGTCAGCCAAACCAGTGTTGCTGGCCGTTAACCCCATCGGCTCGGTTAAAGCCGCCGGAAAGGCAAAATACAGAACTGCAAACAGAAGATAAAACCCGGCCGCAAAATACAAAAACAGTTTTTCTTTCATCTCGTCACATGCGCCAATTAACTATTCAAAATTAATTGTTCCTTATTAATTATTATTCCGGCTCACGTAGCCGAATACTCACCTCAACCGTATCACCATCCCCCTTCCCTCTGCGAATCTTTTTAGGGACCGCCAATAAGGTTGTACCTGATTTTGTATCTTTCCACACGCTAGTCTCCCACGTTTGCCCATCAACCGTTGCGGTTACCGGGGTGCGTCCCCAGCCATACGTTTTGCTCGGGGCATATTCGGCCGGAACCGTTGCAAACGTCCAGCCTCCCTTTCCCGGGGATTTTGCCAAAACGGCCGTAAATGTTTCTGATTCAATCATGGGCTAAATTATAGTCTTAACTTGATTTTTAATCGGCCGAAAGATTTTCATTTCGAACACCATCTGATAAAACTAAACTATGGCTACTTTACTTGCAATTCTAACCGGCATGGGGCTCGGCTACATCATCGAACGTGGTGACATGTGTTTTCATAGCACCTGGCGCAATTTACTGCGTCGGCCGAGCAATCCTGACCTTTTTCGCGCCTACTTGGTGCTGCTGCTGATCAGCATCCCTGTCGTTCAACTGTTTATTTTTATGGGATGGATTTCGCCGTGGATCGCCCCTTTTGCTTGGCGAGCCAATTTGGTCGGTGGGCTCATCTTCGGCGTGGGTATGGTTGTCGCAAAATCATGCATCACCGGTATCTTTTACAAACTGGGGCATGGCATGCTGGGTGTCCTTGTTGCCTTAACAACTTGGTTTTTGGGGGATATTTTGACTTATCTTGGACCGCTGGCCGGTCTACGTGATAGTTTAAACAGCAACCCGATTCAGGTCGAAGGTGTAAGTGCCACCGTCGGCAACACGTTGGGCATTTTTGGCCCCATCCTTTTAATTTTATTGGCGGCCGGTGCCATTTATTATCTGTATAACTCGCCGCAAAATGATCGGGGCAAACTGTGGGGCTGGCTGCCTTTGGGCATAGCCATGGGGCTGATGTTGAGCATCGCGTGGCTGGTTGCAGATTTTGCCGGAGCCAATTATTCATATGGGACATCACGTGTGCCAACCGGCCTGTTTGAAGCGGTTACCGGCCGGGGCGGCACCGCTTTAGGTTGGATTCCGCTGACTCTGTTCGCCATTGTGCCCGGCGCACTCATCGCCGCCTACACATCCGGCACGTTGTGGGTGCGGGGTGAAGACATGAAGCGCTACACAGAACTGGCGGCCGGTGGCTTGTTTATGGGGGTCGGAGCAGGCATTGCAGGGGGCTGTAATTTAGGCCATTCGATGGTTGGCGTTTCGCTTCTTTCTTGGGGCAGCATTTTAACCACCTTCGCTATCGTGGCTGGTGTATGGGCGGCCGATCGCGTTTACAAACAAATTGGCATGAATTAGTGTTTGCCCTGCAAAGAATGCTAGGTAAGCGAATACAACAAACACTTTAGGCTTCGCCAATCTCAATAAGTTACCTTACAAAAGAAGGTGGGCTAAGCACTAGCACAGTTTTTCATAGCAGGGCAGCCTGCTCTGGGGTAATTTAAGATCAGCTTTTAATGGAGGATGTTATGAACACACCGATTGATCTTTTATTTTTAACCGGCCTAAGCTTTCTTGTAATCGGCCATGAGCTCGATGCGATTTACAACCGTGAATGGCGCTTCTTTTTTGCCAAAATCCCGCTTGACGATACCACCGCCTACCAGATCTTTACCGCCTTGCACGTACCGCTTGCGATCTGGATCATTTGGGTATGGCCAAACCGATCATTTCAATTTTGGTTTGACATTTTTCTAATCGCTCATGGTCTGGTGCATTGGCTGCTACGCAATCACCCTAAAGTTCATTTTAATAACAATTTTTCTCGCTTTTGGATATACGGAGGGTCGCTAATCGGGCTCATTCATCTCATTATCGTCAATTTATAAGCCTTTCTGTATTGTCCTTCACAGTCCGCTATTATTTACGGTGGTAACCTCCGGCCGAGGATTTTGTGATATGAAAAAGAGTGACCAACCCAAGTTTAAAAGACTGTTTATTAGCCTATTTTGTGTATTGATTCTGTTGACCCTTGTCTTTTCGATAAGCGCCCAAACAGTTGAGACGGATCAGTTTACACTCCTCCCTCTCATCATTGGTGAGGGCGCAGGAGAGTCGATTCCAACCCGAACACCGCCACCGACAGTAACCCCTTTTATTTCTCCCACACCTACCATCACGCCTACTCCATACGAGACACTCACCCCCCAACCCGAAAGCACCCCGTTTCCAAAAATCACCAACGTGCGTAACTATATTTTTGGGCACAGCCTGATTTTGCATGCCACTGAAAGCGATGAAACAACGGTGCCGCATTGGGTACATGCGTTAGCGCAAGACGCAGGCTACAGCTACGCGGTTGACGGTCAGTATGGATTTTTGCCCCAACATGCCAACTTGCCGCCTAATGCACAATGGGGATTTCAAAATGTACCGGGAGTGTGGGATCCAGAAAGCGGGCAAACATTTGCAGATGCCGACTTTACGACCATATTGCTAACAGCCGCCAATTTTGTGCAGTATCAGCCAGCTACCTCTCCGTATGATGGGGATAATCCAACCAACGCATCGCCGGTCAGCGCCACGCTCGACATCATCGACTGGGTGACTGCGCAAGAGCCGGGGATAGAGATTTATGTGTATGAAAATTGGCCCGATATGGCCGGTTTTCTAAGCGGCGAGTGGCCCCCTTCGGCCGCTGCGTTTGCCAACTACAACGCATACACCACCGGCGAATTTCATGATTGGTGGGTCGATTATCACAGTGAACTCACGACAGCCCGGCCGGATGAAACGATCATCATGATCCCGGTAGGCCCCATCCTTGCCAAATTGCTGACTGAGACAGAGCTATCTCAAATTCCATTGCTAGAACTGTACGAGGATGACGCGCCCCATGGTGAACCCACTCTTTACTTTTTGGCCAGCCTGATCACATACATGAGCATTTACGGAGAGCAACCACCGGCCGATTTCCCAATTCCAGCCACGGTTAATCAAACAGTTGCTGATAATTTTGAGGCGGTTGTTGACCTAATTTGGGCCGATTTAGAAACATTTGGAGTGGTTAAATAAGCTCACATTTGATAATTAATAGGGGGGATTGATGATTCTAAGCGCCTGTTTTGGGTGTACACTTCATGGTACTGCAGTACAAATCTGTTTAAAGGAGAACCATGAATACACTACGTTTAAAACAACTGATTTTTGGCTGCTTATGCTTTTTAATGCTCGCAATTTTCGCTCTATCGCTTGGGGCGCAGACCCAACCCACAGATGAGGATCAACTCATCCATCTTCCGATTATCCAGTCGGAACCAGAGACAAGTGGGACCATTCCAACGCGAACCCCCGCCCCCTAAATTTAAAGCTAGATATTGAGAATAGAATATTGGAAAACAAGCTTCACTCACTCGAATGAAGCTTGTTTTTTGTTACCTAATAAGCACCACGAATATGTTCGTGGACCTCGGCCGCATAGAAGTCACTGAGTTCCGCATGAAGCTCTTTTGGCAGCGGGTCCAGGTCACTCACGGCCGCGTTTGCCTTAGCCTGAGCAGGCGAACTCGCTCCGGGAATCACCGTTGAAACCGCATCGTGATCTAAAATCCAGCGCAGGGCCAACTGGGCCATGCTTAAATCAGAGATGCCTTCTGGCGTCATCGCTTTGATTTGGTCAGCCAGCTCAACCCCTTTGCCAAATGGCAGACCGGCAAACGTCTCACCCACATTAAACGCATCTCCATCTTTGTTGTAATTGCGATGGTCAGACTCAGCAAAGGTTGTGTCGGCCGTCATTTTGCCAGCCAGCAACCCACTTGCCAACGGCAACCGAACAATTAGCCCCACACCTTTTTCTTGTGCCTGCGGGAGCAACTGCTTAACCAGTTTTTGTCTAAAGATGTTAAATATGACCTGTAACGAAGCGATCCCTTCTTGCTCGATGCAGATGAGTCCTTCTTCAACCGTTTCCACGCTAGCCCCAAACTGTTTGATCAGCCCTTCAGCTTGCAAATCACGCATCCAATCAAACACGGTACCGTCACGCATGACTTCGGTCGGAATGCAGTGCAGTTGCAACAAATCGAGCGAATCAACGCCCAAACGCTCAAGTGACCCTTCGACGGCCGCCCGCATCGTGTCGGCCGTGTAGTTGTCAGGATACACATCCATCCGGCCGTATTTAGTAGCAACCCGAATATTAGAAGCCGAAGCGCCAGACTGTTTTAAGAACGCACCAATCGCCCGTTCGCTTTTGCCCGCGCCGTACACGTCGGCCGTGTCAAACAGGGTAACGCCACTGTCAACGGCCGCCTGCAAAATGGCAAACGCCCCATCTTGATCGATACCAGTTCCCCAGTCACTACCCAGTTGCCAACAACCAAGCCCCATTTCGCTCACTTCAAACCCGTTTCTGCCTAATGTTCTTGTTTTCATATCTCTATTCTCAATTTGTGTTTTGCTTAAATTTCGTACCAGTTAACCGTTGGACCAAGATTGTGAACCGTACAGTTTCCAATCTTCTCCACCACTCCCCAAGAGTTGTGAATATGACCGGTACAGTTTAGTTTTATATGTTTGGTTTGTATTGTACCTAAAATCGCACGGCTCCCTTCATGCCCACCGTCTCGTTGCAAATCACAGTATCCAAAAGGAGGTGTATGTGTCACCAAAACCGCTTGATCTGGACATTGTTCTAACAGCTTTTCAGCCTCCTCTTCCGTCAACGTTTGATTCCAAACAAAATCAGAACGACGGGGAATCTCACATCCCAATCCATAAAACGATTGCCCCAGAATGGTGACAGATGTGCCGTGCAAAAAGTGGCCATGTTCCCAATCTGCACAAAAATTTCTAAGCTCGACTAAATTATCATGATTGCCAGCCACAATAATTGTTGGGACAGACATTTGCTTTAAAATTTCTAGAACCTCGGCCCCGCTTGCCCCCTTAACTCCGAAATCACCCGCCCCAACAACCACATCGGCCGTTTGGCTAGCAGCGACGATCTGACTGGCGGCAAGTTGATCGTTGTGCAGATCGCTAAACGCTAGAATTCTCATCCGGCCGGTGCCTTCCCATCGGTGAGTGCCTGGTGCAAGAAGCCACGTACCCGCTCAATCTCAACCCCAATCTCAGCCCCACGCATCACCCGGCCGTGGCCCGGCACCACAACGGCCGGAGCCAGCGTTTCGATCAT
>JAHDEN010000132.1 GCA_020628815.1 Chloroflexota bacterium
CTTCATTTGATTTGAAGCCAGAAACGTGGATGATGTCAACATCTGGGAATTCATCAGCAACCAATTCAGATGCGTCCATGTATCCGAAAGAGGTGGTGAAAATAACATCGAAGCCCTTACGAGCCAATGAGCGGATTACTTGCTCTGCGTCTGCACCTTCTGGTACAAGCTCAACATATGCGGTGTGAACACCCTCTACATTTTCTTGAACGTATTGACGACCAAGGTCGTGTGCTTGGGTCCAACCACCATCATCATGTGGCCCGATGTAAACAAACCCTACGTTGTAGCAGCCTTCAATCGCTTCTGGGATTGAAAATTCGCCGTCTTCTGTAGCAGAAGCTTCTCCACCACACTCTGCGGCGCCACCGGTGCCTGCTTCAGGTGCAGCACACGCTGCGAGCATCAGCAACATGCTGATTCCGATCATAATGATCCATGATTTTGTTAACTTCATCTTCTAAATCCTCCAGATTTTTGAGACTTTGATAGGAGCAATTTTAATTTTGATCCATCATTTTGCTGCACCTTTAAACGGTGCAGCTTGCCAATTAGAAACCCCCAAAGGGGACAATTTACGCAGTCTGTTTTCTTCTTCCTAGGTTTACTTCTTTGAACTGTAGGTGCATAGGTGTTGCGTCGGCCGGTTATTTTTTGATGTTAACTTTCGCGAACAACTTTTGATGAATAATACCCGCTCGTCTTTAGGTTAAACAACCGTGTATCTTATTGGAGAAATTTAACATATTCGTTGTCACAAATGCCAAAACGTTGGACGTTTGCAGTTCCCAGTAAATCCACTTAATTCTGCCCTCTAAATCAACCCTACATGCTTCCTGACACATTTACGCCACATTTTTTAGGAATAATCTCCTTATTCGATTTATAAAAAGTGTGATTTTTTTCTCAAGTAATGTTAGGTATGATGAATTCAACAGCCAGAGCTGACTGGAAATGTAAAACAGCGCCTTTGCAAACCACAAACAATAGACCCACACAGGAACTTATGCTAAACAAAAAAACTGTTCAAAACTCAAAGACCGCCGCTATTTGTATTACCGCTACTGTGTTTTTATCGATTCTGTCAGGCTATCTCTCAACGATCTAGTAGCTAGAGGCTGTCCCGGCCGGAGATGTAGGGTAGCTAATTGGGTCGATTAAAGCTTCGATGATGACTGGGCTGTTTTGCCCGATCGCTTGTGCAACCGCGGCCGAACACTCGTCGGCCGTTGACACTTGCTGGCATGGAATGCCATACGCTTCAGCAATCTTTTGAAAGTTGGGATTGGTAAACTCCGTCCCAAATGTAGCTTTGCCCGCCCGATTTTGCGCAGACCGAATCAGATCCAGCGCCCCGTCGTTCATAATTACAATAATGACCGGTGTGCCTAATTCAGTGATTAGGTTTAACTCGCCGCTGACCATTGCAAAACCCCCATCGCCAGTAAAAGCGACTGTCGGTTTGCGCTTGTGGGCCAAACTGGCTGCGATAGCGGCCGGCACACCGTAACCCATACATGACAGCCCGTTCGACAACATAAATCGATTGGGGGCTTGGGACGGCCAATCAAGGCTAGCTAAAATTTTGTGTGATCCTACATCTGTTGTGACCAATGTGTCCGCAGGCACGGCTGACCCAACAGCGGCTAAAACGTCTTGCGGCCGCATACGTCCCGCAGACGGTTCGGGCAGTTGCATTGCCGCCTGCTGTGTTCTAAACGTTGCCACCCGCTTATCCCCCCATTCAGGGTCCGCAGTCCCAGCCGAATTAGCCAACTGGCGCATGGCAGCACCCATCGACCCAACCAGCTCCGCGATAGCAGGCAAAACCGGATCAACATTTGCCCAAGGTGCCATCCAAATTAAATTTTTAGCTTGGGTTTGATCCCACGGCAAAACCAGCTCAACGACGTCAAACCCTATACCCAAAACTAAATCAGCTTCTGCCAAAATTTCATAAGCAGGATCAGTCCGTGTTAATCCGAGTGTACCGGCTGCTAATGGATGATCGGCCGGAATAGCCCCTTTACCCTTGGGCGTTGTGATCACCGGCGCATTAAGTGCTTCTGCCAGCTCTTTTAGCTCAGCATACGGCCGTTGGGGTTCAAGCCCTAATCCCACCAAAAGCACCGGCCGTTTGGCCCCAGCGATGGCTTGCTGGCTTTTAACCAGTTCAGCATGGCTCGGCTTAAGCTCAATCTGCTGGTCAAGGGCGGATGAAAGCAACTTCATGCGTGGCGGGGCCGCCTGCTGTTCGCACACCTGCTTACTAACCTGTAAATGAACCGGTCCGGGTGAACCGATGCGGGTTAGCCGCAATGCGTGTTTCATCGTATCGTGTACATTTTCGGCCGAAAGCGAGAATGACGCTTTTGTCATCGGGGACAAAATAGCAGCTTGATCCAGCACCTGATGGGTATGGCCGGGCAAAATTTGATCCCACATTTTTGCAGACAAAATGATCACCGGCGCACGGTCTAAAAACGCATGGCCAACTCCGGCCGCCGCATTTAAAATACCAGGCCCCAAGGTTGTAATCGCCACCCCGATCTGACCAGTAATACGCGCATAGGCAGACGCCATATAAACGGCCGAGCTTTCGTTGTGCACCAGCACAAATTCAAGCCCATGAGCCCGTATCTCATCCATTAGATGCACATTTTCACCACCGGGTAACCCGAAAATTGTGTCAACCCCAGCATCTACGATTTTTTGAATCACTACGTCTGCAACTGTACTCATATGTTGTCTCAAAACTACCGCATTATGTCAACGACTTTACCCGCTCAACCGCTCCCAGGCAAACGCCGTTAACGGGATTTCACTCTTTCCTTGGCACATTTTTTGCACAACCGCCTCACCAATTGCGGCCGAATGTTTAAAGCCGTGGCTAGAGCAGGCCGACACCACCATCACGTTCCGGTCATATTCAGGATGCCAATCGATCACAAAATGATCGTCTGGGGTGTGGGTATAAATGCACACGCTAGATTTAAGACAGTTCGGTTTAAGACCAGCGATTTTTTGGCTGCCAAACTTTTTGTAAAACGCATCGGTCTCTTCCGCAGATATTTCCCGCTCCATTTGATGCACATTCGTTGCCACATCGTACTGCTCTGTCAAAACTTTTAGCCCCGGTTTTGCCCCCGGGGGCAGTGCAAATGCAGCAAAATAATCTTCCAAACGTTGCCCCACCCACAGCACGCCCGGCATGTTTTCAGGGTGATACTCGGCCGGTTCATCAACCTCGAACCAAAATACAATTTGGCGGGTCACCCGAAAGTTTTTGTGTTGATGGGATGGCAAAAAGTCATTCAGCCACGCCCCAGCGGTGATCAGCACTTGGTCAGCCACAAACGTTTCGCCACCGGCCGTCACCGTTACCGTTTTGCGGCCGTTTTCGTCTGCATCATTTTGTTCGATGGCTGACACCGGGCTGTTAGGCAAAAAGGTTGCCCCATGCTCTTGCGCCAGTTTCAACTGAACAGCGACGGCCACCTCGGCCATCACATGTCCACCCGTCGGCTCAAATCCCGCATATTCTTGATCAGTCACCATTATTTTCGGGAACCGGGCACGAATCTCTTCCGGCTGCAGTATTTCAAACGGGACCCCGATTTCAGCCGCAACTTCGGCCGAACGCTCGACAAAGTTTTCCCAATGGTTATGTTTCTCTTTTAGCATCTCCCCTTTGGGTGCCACAATCAGCAATCCATCCTGATAGAAAATCGTCTCTCCACTCGCTGCTTCAAGTTCGCGCCAAATCTCATGCGAGCGTGCCACCAGAGGCCCATACTGCGGTCCTTCCCCAACCCCCAAACGGGTAAATCGCGTTTCGGCATGGCTCGATCCCATCTCGTGAGGTGGATGATAGCGGTCGATACCCAGCACATTAACTCCCTGTTTTGCCGCTTGGTATAGTGCCGCAGCTCCCATCGCCCCGCATCCCACAATAATCAAATCATATTTTTTCATGTTATTTAGCTTTTTCCTTCCACCAATTTTATCTATACTTTCGGGACCATCGTAATCTTATGTCTATTTTTGCCATTTCAGACCTCCACGCCGATAACCGAGAAAACAGGGAGTTGGTTGATCAGATCAATCCGCTTAATTTCCAGGATGATTCCTTAATCATTGCCGGTGATATTTCTAACAAACTGAGCGTGATCGAGTCAACGCTGACAAGTTTGGCGAGCAAATTCAAGCATCTGTTTTTTGTGCCGGGCAATCATGAATTATGGGTGGCCAAGGATCATGAAGATTCGTTCCAAAAGTTTGATCAAATTTTAGCACTTTGTGACCGGTTGGGTATTCACACCCAACCAAAATTGGTGGATGGGGCATGGGTGGTCCCCCTGTTTAGCTGGTATGAAGCCGGTTTTTATCCGGCCGGTGATCCGAATGCGGCCGAGCTGCAGGGATGGAGCGATTTTCACTTGTGTAATTGGGGTGATGAGCAAGCTCCCTTAGATCTGTTTTTGCAGAAAAATAGGCCAAACTTACACACCTATGACCGGCCGGTGATCAGCTTCTCCCATTTTGTCCCCAGGCTAGAACTGATCCCATCCCCCAATGTTTTGTTTTTCAAGAGTTTGCCACTGGTAGCTGGCTCCACAAAGATAGATGATCAACTGCGCCAGATCGGCTCCCAAGTGCATGTCTTTGGCCACACCCACATTAACCGGGACCTACAAATAGATCAGGTCCGCTACGTTCAAAACGCACTCCGTTACCCGCGCGAACGAAAAATGTTCAATCGGGCCAACGTGCTAAACCTCGTCAACGTCTGGCCAACTTAATCTCCAACATAAATCGAGTCAACTTTCTCGAACAGGTCTGGCATAAACCGACTTAAGCCATATGCGGTCAACCATTCAAATGGCTTGAAGAACAAGAATCCGATGTCGGCCAACCACGGACCACGCACACGACTGGCCATTTTAGGGCCGATCCAATCATAAACGACCCGAATCGCGCGATGAAGCTGAGGCGCACTTTGTCGCAACACAAGCTCCCCAGCTTTTAGAACCTGTAGCTGTCGGCTTATCAGAACCTGACGGCCGTCAGCCAGCACAATTGTTTGCGCCCCAACCAAACGTTGATGCCCATTTGCCGATGCAGTAGCCACATAACAGTCTGGAGGTGAATCTGGCAGCTGGATATACAGGTCAAGCATACGATTAATCGCGATCACCCCTGCAGCTCCCCAAAGACCGCCCCAACCTACAAATGAGAGCACTTTCACCACGGTTTGCCCAACCGCCTCTTTTTCAACAAATAGCCATAGCCGATACGACGTTAACACGGCGATGATAGGGCACGCTAAAACCGCTACACATAGCATTCTGATCAAAATAGCAGCTGCTGAATAATACAGTGCGACCAACAACGGCAAGATCAAAATGAGCATCATCTTCTGCACTCTTTTCTCAGCCCGATTCCGCCATAAATAGCCAATTGCGGCTCGCGCACCTATGTATCCAACAATAAGCGGAACAAAGGCTACTGCCCCAATTACAAACCCAAGGGCCAAGTCTCCAGACAAAACAACCTGCACTCCAAATTGGATCGCCAAAATCACGCCGGTATAAATTCCAAAACGCACGACCCAAAGTTGGCTAAATCGGTCTGCATCCCATAACAGCAGGCACATCGCCACTGTCGAATAAATCAACAGAGGTGCAAACAAGATCCAAACATTTTCGGCAAAGCTTAAGTCAAAATAGGTGCTCATTTTCCCATCTTGCCATTCGGCCGTGCCAAATCGGTCAAAACCAAACATGGCAAATCCAATCCACGTGGCAACTAACGAAAATAAGTATCCCAGACGTGCGTCAATCCGGGCTGGCACGACCCATCCGGCCGTTTCTTGTTGTTTCAAATCAGCTATATCAAGTTCCATACAAGCATACTAATCCTTTAAAGGACAGATTAACAGTGGCTAAATGTCACAGCCAAAGCACTTGGGTGCTTGTGATGCCAACCTGTCAGCAGCAGGTCATTCTGTTTACCATGACCATAACATGACCTCTGACACATCAAACATGACCAGCAGATTCGGTATTCTCCTATTCATCGATTAAGACAACCAAGGAGAAAATTATGTTCGACTGGATAGCACCGGTATTTCAAGACTCATGGGCCTTTTACACCGTAATTTTGCACGTCGCTGCGTCAGTGTCCGCCATCGTTGTAGGCACGATTCCGATGTTTGCTAGAAAAGGGAGCAAGCTGCATAACAGAAGCGGCTTATTCTATTTCTGGGCGATGATGGTCACATGTGTTTCAGGCGGGCTACTGTTGCTCAAGTTTTTCAACTTCTTTTTAGCCATCATCACCCTTTTAAGTTTTTACGCCGCATTTTCAGGCTACCGGGTTATGTATCGCAAACACAAACCGGCACAGCTAATTGATTGGGCTGCGGCCGTTGTTAATCTCGTCGGCGGGATTAGTTTTGCCGGATGGGGCATAGGTAGCTTGGCAGGCTTATTGACCGAAATGCCGGCCGCCTTCGCAGCCTTGGGCATCGTATTCGGCTATCTGTTGACCCAAGATTCCTACAAAGATTTAAAATCTTTCTTGAACCCTCCTACAGCAAAAAACTGGTGGCTCATCTATCATCTTGAACGCATGCTTGGCTCATACATCGCCCTAATGACCGCCTTTAGCGTACAAACCGTAAGCCAATATCTGCCGCCAAATTGGGCTTGGACAGTTTGGGTCGCTCCGGGGATAATCGGTACCATCGTCATTGCTCGATGGATTCGTGTGTACAAAACGTCTAACAATAGTGAAATAGCTGATCCATCGTATGTGTAATTCTATGAAACAGGTCCGAACCTTTTTAACCAGTCCACAAACCGCACTTGTAGCCGCCACCATCGCCTTTCCGATCCTGTTCTATCTCTATTTCGTGTGGGATAGCCCGAGCAGGTCGATATCGTCACCCCGAAATATTACCGTTATTGTTCTGGCCCTAATCTACTTGGTGATTTGCATCGCTGACGATTATTTAATCGATTGGGACAATAAACTTTCAACATTAGGTTTTATTTTTGGTGGGATGGGGCTTGGTTTAGCGATCAACTTTTTAGCAGAGCCAGGCTTTTTGTGGATTATTCTTTTACCCCTCGTCGGCATGGCGGAACAATCGCTGGGTGTTGTTGGTCGATGGGCGATTTACATTTCGGCCCTTGTCGGCGCATCTGGCCCATTTGTATTAGAACAAGGGCTTCAAGGACTATCATCGGCCGCATTTTTTCTGCCTGCAATTTTATTTGTTATCGTCTTTTCTCGACTCACCTTATCCGCCAATAAAGCGCAACGGAAAGCTGAGCTGTTAACCGAAGAGCTGGAAGCTGCGAACAAACAGTTGGGCGAATACGCAGTACAGGCTGAAGAGCTGGCCACAACCCAAGAGCGGAACCGCATTGCTAGAGAAATCCATGACAATTTGGGCCACTACTTGACGGTGGTCAATGTTCAGCTCGAAGCGGCAAAAGTTGTGCTCGACAAAAATCCTGACAAAGCGCGAGACGCCATCAGCAAGGCCCAAAATTTGGCTCAAGAAGGGCTAACGGCCGTGCGTCAGTCGGTTGTGCAACTGCGCGAAGACCCGCTCAACAACCAGCCGCTGCCTGATGCGATTCAAAAACTGATTCGTGAAAACCAATCGGCCGGAATAGACACCCAGCTAGTAGTAGAAGCTGAGCCACGGCCGCTAACGCCAAATACAAACTTAGCCCTTTACCGGATTGTGCAAGAAGCGCTCACCAATATTCGCAGACATTCGAACGCAACCACAGCCGAAGTCAAACTTAGCTATCTTAACAGCCAACAGGTTGACATTGAGGTGAGCGACAACGGCAAAGGTGCGGCTGATACCCAAAATGGATTTGGATTGATGGGTATTCGAGAACGGGTCAATATCTTAGAAGGAAACATGCAAATTCAAACAGAACCCAATGCGGGATTTACCCTTAATGTGTCGGTGCCAACATGATTAGATGCTTGCTTGTAGATGATCAACAGCTCTTCAGAGAAGGGCTCAGCACCTTGCTATCGGTTTGGGATGATATCGAGGTGGTTGGTGAGGCTGAAAATGGGCTCGACGCGATCGAAAAAACGGCCGAGCTAGACCCAGACGTGATCCTTATGGACCTACGTATGCCGGAGTTGGGCGGTGTCGCCGCCACAAAAAGGCTGATTCAAGAGCGCCCCAACAGCCGCATTATTGTGCTAACCACGTTTGATGATGATGATTCCGTCTTTGAGGCGTTACGCGCGGGTGCGGCCGGTTACTTGCTCAAAGATGTTTCGTCTGACAAGCTGGTTGAGGCGATACGGACAACGGCCGCGGGTAACTCATTTTTGCAGCCCTCGGTTGCGGCCAAAGTGCTCGCAGAATTTACTAAACAACCCACAGCCCCAGCCGCCCCATCCCAACAAGGTTTGGTTGAGCCGTTGTCAAAACGAGAGCTTGAGATTTTGCAGTATTTGGGTCAAGGGGCCAGCAATAAAGAAATTGCGGCCGCGCTTTTCTTAACAGAAGGGACAGTAAAAAACCATATCACCAATGTTCTGGGTAAAATGGGGGTCCGTGACCGCACTCAAGCCGCCTTAAAAGGGAAAGAGATGGGGTTGATTCAATAACTCTTGGCAGTCTGATTATCTTTGACTGCGTATCACAACAGACCAGCCTGTCTGTCCAACACTCATGAAACATGTCGATTTTGGTTCTCTCGAAAGCCTGTGCGCACACTTAAAAAAGTCTAACGACCTAACCAAGGCTGTTTTTCAGGGATTAGACCTGACTCTTGTAGTTGACGAGCTTAAAGGGGCGACGCTCAAAAATAATATTCTGCTCGGTTGCAAATGTAATCCGGCCGTGATGGCTCTGCTTGATGAGCCACTGGTCTTTCCCCGCTTACCCGATCTACCCTTTGATCCGTACCGAGGTGAGCTTTACACTCCCGATGAGCTGCTGGGCCATTATCGGCCGGGTGAGCCTGCCAGCTATGATGAAACGGTTGACGGCAAAACCTACAATCAGTTTGTTTCGCAAGGCAAAGCCGAAGCGATGGACATCATGGTTACACTGGCACGCCGCCTGCACGACCACGCCATCACCGATGCGTTGCAGGAATTTTTGATCGGCAAAAAAGTTGTCGCCATCATGGGCGGCCATTCTATGCTGCGCGATGATCCAAATTATTTAGAGGTTGCCCGCTTAGGGCGTGATTTGGCCAAAGCCAGGTTTTTACCAACCAGCGGTGGTGGCCCTGGGGCGATGGAAGCCACACACGTCGGAGCTTGGTTCGCACAACGGCCGGATTCTGAATTGGTAGATGCGGTTTCCATGCTGGCCAAAGCGCCACTCTACAAACCAAAAGACAAATGGCTAGACACCACGTTTGCCGTTAAAGCAAAATATCCCCTTACGTCAGAAACAGCCTGCATGAGCCTCGGCATCCCCACATGGCTTTACGGCCACGAACCGCCAACCGGCTTTGCAACCCACATCGCCAAATATTTTGCCAACAGCGTGCGCGAAGACGGACTACTGGCGATTGCGAAAAACGGGGTGATTTTCTCACCTGGCAGTGCAGGCACCATCCAAGAAATTTTTCAAGACGCAACTCAAAACCACTACGAAGTGTTTGGCCATCCTAGCCCGATGATCTTTTTTGGGGAGCAGTTCTGGACACAAGAAAAGCCGATTTACCCATTGCTGCACCAATTGGCGGATGGGAAAACCTACCAAAAGCACCTCTCGATTACTGATAACCGAAAATCCATCATCGACACAATAGTCGCGTTTGACGCCGCACAAAGCTAGGAAGTGTTGACATTTCGCTTTCAGCCGCGAATTTGGCGGATTTAAACGGATATTAAAAAATTATCCGCGCAGATCTGTTTGCATCTGCGGCCAAAACGTTAGGCGATTTTGTTTTTACCAGAATGTCAACAGAACCTAGTTACGTGGTGCCGGGTTCAGGCATGTCTCTTCCTAACCAGCATTAAAAGCCGACAAAAGTGGCTTGTTCGCTTCTGTGGAAAAGCTAGAATAGCGACTCTGATTGAACCTTTTACAAGTGAGGAAAAATAATGGGTGACAAGACGTATCGTGGCGAAGAGTTAGATGTAACGTTTGATTTGCGCCGTTGCATTCATTCCGCAGAATGCGGGAAACGGCTAAAAGTGGTTTTTGACACTTCAAAACGGCCGTGGGCAGAACCTGATAAAGCCAGCGGCGACCAGGTCGCCGAAACAATTGAACACTGCCCATCTGGTGCATTAAAATATGTTCGCCACGCTGGACCGGCCGAGCAGCCGGATGAGACCAACACAATTATCATCACTGAATCAGGCGAGTATCGTGTGCGCGGGGAGCTCAAATTAACCAAATTTGGCGGGGAAGTTATCGCAGAAGAGTCACGTGCAACCCTGTGTCGCTGCGGTGAATCAGCCAACAAACCATTCTGTGACAATAGCCATCGCAAGGCCCGCTTTGTGGCTGAAAGCTCGGTTCATGACAATTCGGCCGAAACAGCGACCTTTGAAGCGACTGGCCCACTTACGATTGTCATGGCACCCGGACCGCTGTTACTGCAAGGCAATTTTGAAATTAGGGATGAATCTGGAACTCAGATTTTTAGAGGAGACAAAACGGCACTGTGCCGCTGTGGTGAATCAGCCAATAAACCGTTCTGTGATGGGGCCCACAAAACAAACGGATTTTATGATCGGAATGGGCTTTAATCTTGAAAAAGGAGAAAGCCAACGCTTTTTGTTTCAAATCAACCTAAGTTGACACTCAATTAGTGACTAATACCCCAGAATAGAGCCAAATATCTTATTGAAATTTTGGTGCAAAAAGACATAGGGTTAGAAAATATTTTTTTCTGTCCCTATGTCGAGAGCAATACCCACCCTATTTATCCAGTTGGCCAATGCGATGTCTGCATCATTGGTTATCCCGATTTTACCGCTCATTGCTATTCGCAATTTTGGGGCCACACCGTTTCAGGCGATCTCTCTTGAAAGTGCTTACTACATCGCAAAACTAATCTCAACGCCATATCTGGGTGCTCTGTCTGACAAATACGGCCGTAAACCTATTTTCCTGGTGGGGCAAGCGGGAACCTTTCTCGCTTTTATCCTCGTCATTTTTTGCTCGCTCAATTTAGAGCAGCTGGCCAACATGGAGATACTCAGAGCCTTCAACAATCCCGGGCTGCTCATTCTTTTTCTGGCTCGATTTTTAGATGGGATAACGGGTGGCAATTCAACGATTGCCCGAATCTATCTAACTGAGATTCTGCCAAAGAGTGATCACGCTCAAGCTCTCGGCCGCTTGGCCGCTATGCAGGGAATAGGCTTTATTGCAGGCCCAGCTATCGGGGGAAGTTTGGCAAATCAATTTGGACTGCTGATTCCGTTTGCAATTGGAGCCACTCTTGCAAGTCTTGCCCTCATTACCATTATTTTGTTTATTCCGTTTATCGCCCCAGAAGCCAGCCTTGTTGACCACGCCAAACAAAATGTCCATAGCGATTTACGCAAAATAATATCGGACCCTACTTTTCTCCGCCTCGCAATTATCGGATTTTTGGGTCCAATGTGCTTTGCAGCCGTCTCTCCGTCATTGGTTGTCTATGTTGACCAAGTTATATTCTCACACACAGCAAATTCGGCCGATGTGAGTCAGTTTGTGGGCTGGATGTATACGCTGGTGGGGATAAGCTTAATCATCACCCAGCTAACGATGATCAAGCCGCTCAGCAAAAAGTTAGGGGAGTCTAAATTAACGTTGATTAGCCAATTTGGGTTAATCGGAACATTTTTAATTATCCCGCTAGCAGAAGGCCCCATCTCGTTTATTGTGGTGCTGCTTTGCTCAGTTGTTGCCTACGGGCTCTTGGGCCCCTCACTCCAAGTGTTGGTTGTTCGTGCAACCGAACAAAGCCATCTCGGCCGCCGGTTGGGCTTTTTCGCGCTGATAAGCAGTAGTGCAAATCTTTTAGGCCCGCTTTGGGCCGGACTCTTGTTTCAAACCGTTGCGCCACAAGCGATCTGGTGGGGATCTGGGCTGTTACTTATCCCCGCAGCCTTTGTCGCGTGGCAGCTTACAAAAGAATCTGCACAACAGGTCCTGCCGACATAACTTCTCTCCTATATCTGAAATCAAAAAAATTCCCTAAAATTAATAGTTAACTACAAAAAAAAACATTTTCTCTTTCAGCCCACCATCACGTTCCGGATTCCAAAAGATGGCTGATCCAAAATCTGAGAAAACGACGTCATATGCACTTAAAAGAATTCCAGCAGTTATCCACAACTGAAGTAAAACAGCTAATCAGTGAATCAGGGCCGAAAGTTGGCGTTTGGGTTATCAACGGCACAAGACGCTGGTACATGCTCGAACACCACACCCATAACGAAGATTTCTCGCATGACTATTTAGAGACAATTAACGTTAGAACGATCGAAATCATCAAGATGTTTTTCGATCACGGCATCGACACCTTAATCATGCCGATCTTGAGCCCACACATCCTGAAAAAGCGAAGCAAGAACTATGCAAAAATGGCCATCCATGCCATTGAGCAACTGACTATAGATCAGCAATATCTGGACTTATACAAAAGCAGCAATGTAAAAGTTGGCTTCTATGGAGATTACCAAAAAGAGTTTGACCAAGATGTTGCTGAAAGTTTGTCTGGAAAAATTGATGCGATCAAGAAGCAAACGGCAGGCAATCAACAGAACAGACTTTTTTGGGGCATTTGCGCCCATGATGCGATTAATACGGTTGCGCAGCTTTCGGTTGAGGAATACTTAAAAACAGGTGCAGCGCCAAACAAAGAGCGGCTAATTGAGCTTTACTATGGTGACAAGGTGGATCCGATCGACCTGTATATTAGCTCATCTAAACCACGAGTTTTTGACGTTCCGCTTATTTCAAGCGGCCGTGAAAGCCTCTATTTCACCGTTGCACCCTCCCCATACATGGATCAGCAGCAATTTCGCACCATCCTGTATGATCATCTCTTCCACCGTACGGCAACAAACAGCATGTACAACATTCAAGAAGAGGATCAAGAAAGAAGCTGGGAGTCGCTGCGTCATTTCTACCACATCAACAAAGGGTCGACCTTAGGTGTAGGTGTCCGTTCAAAAGAGCTGGGGATATGGCACCCGCTGCCTCAAGTTCAGGTTGAAGATTATTCAATCCCCAAGCCAGAGCCCGCTCTTCCCGATTTTTACAAAAGATTTTCAGAAGATTCGTTGCTGGTCGATCAGGTAGAGTCATTGCTGCTCGAAACGGGACCCGGGCACAACACCATCACCGCATATGATACTGCGTGGGTGGCTATGTTGGGGGATCAGTTGCCTGATATTTCGCAAAAGGCGCTGGAATGGCTACGGGTTAATCAACTATCAAATGGCAGCTGGGGGATGAATCGGCCGGTCTATCACCATGATCGCGTTTTGTGCACCTTAGCAGCGGTAATCGCCCTAAGAAAGAACAACGACATTAAAGACCGTGACCGTGTAGCAAGAGGCCTGTTTGCCCTGCATGAGCATCTCGAAATGCTGCACGATGATCTATCTGGACCAACTGTTGGTTTCGAAATGATTTTGCCAACCCTCATTTCAGAGGCGATTGACACGGGGCTGCTGCCACCGATTGACAGTGAGTTTCTAGGCCCTTTGCGCAAGGCACGCAATCACAAACTAAGCCTAAGCCCTAACAAACTAATAAATAGGGAAGTAAGCATGGCATTTTCGGCCGAAATGGCTGGCAACGATGGCCAGAACGTTCTGGCTGTAGATGATCTATTAGAAGCAAATGGTTCTGTGGCTTTAAGCCCATCAGCGACCGCTTATTTCCTCATCCAGTTAAAACCAAATCATCCACAAGCTCTGGAATATATCCAATCGATTTGGGATAACGGCGTGGCAAACTTTGCCCCCTTTGATCTGTTTGAACAAGCTTGGGTTATGTGGAATCTAAGCTTGGTAGATCTATCTGAATTTACTGGCATCCAAAATGCTTTAAATTCCCATCTCAAAAATATCCACGATCACTGGTGTAATGGAGCAGGTATCGGCTTTAGCGAATACTATTCACCCAAAGATGCCGATGACACCGCCATCGCTTACAGCCTGTTAACCAAAGCTGGATACGATGTGCCGATTGATGACATTTTGCGATTTGAGCGAGAGAAACATTATTGCACGTTCGATTTTGAAGCCCATTCTTCGGTTAGCACAAACGTCCATGTTTTATTCGCATTGCTAGAAGCCGGTTACGGCGCAGAAGATAAAACGGTCAAAAAGATTTTGCACTTCTTGAACGATGAGCGCATTAATCACAAATACTGGATTGATAAGTGGCACACGTCCCCATATTACGTTACATCGCACGCAATTATTGCGCTTGCGGATATTGATCCGTATTTAGCGGAAGATGCGATCCAGTGGATTCTGGATGCGCAAAAACCACATGGGGGATGGGGTCACCAATCCACTACAGCCGAAGAAACAGCATATTGCCTACAAGCCCTAATGGTCTGGAAGAAAAAGGGGCATTATGTGCCAGATGAAGCGCTGAACTTAGGATTAGATTGGCTGCTACAAAACATGCATCACCCCTACCCACCGTTGTGGATGGCCAAATGTTTGTACAGCCCTACGCTGGTTGTGCGGTCAACAATCATGTGTGTACTCATGTTGGCAAAAGAGTTAGAAATTGATCCAGAAAACACGCTAGAGTTCTCGATTTAAGATGTTAAAAATGAATTTGAATCCAGCGATTGGATATATCAAAAATTTAGCTGAAGTCCACAACGACGAAGGTGAATGGAATCGTCGTGGGCGAACTCTAAACGTTATTTTATTGGCGTTTATAGTCCTCTCTATTTTTGGCATGCTTTCAAATTATGGGTATCAAGCTGGGACTTTGTTTGAAGATGAAAGCGCATGGTTAACTTTTGTTATTATCGCCCTTTCAGCCATCAGCAATATCACGCTCTACTACATCAACACCTATTATTCCGTTAAACATGCAGCATCTGCGTTTTTAATGATCCTGATCGCCTTGCTGTTCTGCGCTGACAACCCGATTGAAACAGTCTGGGGCAGAAATATGGTCCCTCTGGCTATCCCCATTGTTATGGCCGGTTTGATCTTAAATCCAAACTTTAGCTTTCTGATTGCAGCGATTATTAGCATCGGATCGATTGTGCTCGCCTATTTGACTCAGCAATCGCCCAATGCGTTTGGTGTAATCACTTACTTTGCTTTGGCCTTGATCTCTTGGTTGACTACGAGAAATTTAGAGACCGCCATCATTGATCTTAATGTTGTAAACAAAGAGCTAGATGAACGAGTCAATCTACGCACGCAAGAGCTGTCATACACAAACAATCTGCTAGAAGATGAGCGTCGCCTGTTGGAACAAAGAGTCTCTAAAAGAACCTCTGAAATCACTGAAATGAATGCTCATCTGATTCAGATGTCACGGATCAAGGATGAATTTTTGGCCAGCATGAGCCACGAGTTAAGAACCCCGCTAAACGCAATTATCGGCTACAGTGAAGGGATCGCTGAAGAAGCAGAACTTATTGGGACTGTGGATCCGATTATTGTGGAAGATGTTGAAAAAATTCACAAATCCGGCCGCCATTTGCTCAAGATCATCAACGACATTCTTGATATATCGAAACTTGAAGCAAACCAAACAACGATCCACATGAACCCGATCGATTTGGATTTATTCATCGACAAGCTGCTAATTACGATCGAACCGGCCGTTCAAAAACAAAATAATGCCTTGGTCATTGAAAACGAATGTGATGACGTTTACTTTGTTTCTGATGAGTTCAAGCTCACTCAGATCATGCTCAACTTACTTAGCAACGCCGCCAAATTTACATTCAATGGCACCATCAAACTAACAATTCAAGAAGTTGGCGCACATGAGATTGCGTTTTCAATTTCAGATACAGGCGTCGGCATCCCAGAACATGCCCAAGAGCAAATCTTTTTGCCGTTCCGACAAGCTGAAAATGGGCAGTCCCGCTCGTTCGATGGCTCCGGCTTAGGGCTGGCAATAAGTTCTAAGTTAGCCGCGATCCTGAGCGGCTCGATTTCTGTTGAAAGTGCAGTTGGGGAAGGCACAACTTTTAGCCTAATCATGCCCAAACAGGTTGTTGAAACAAAAAGAGCACCGAACAGCGAAGAAGTTGTTTTGATCTAAAGTCTAGCGATTCCGCACCATAGCGATTGCATCGGGAATCTCCCGGCCACCCAACAGCATAGTTACCGCCAAATAGACCAAGCCGCCAACAACGCCCCCCACAGCCAAAAACGGAAGCGTCGAGCTAATAAATTGGCCAACCAGCATGATGGCTCCAGCCATTACGGCCGCCCCAACAAGCGCCCGCCCTGCACTTTTTAGCGCCACACCTTCACCCAATGGCCCCAGTTTCCAACGGCTGATCCCCCACAAAATAATCGATAAAACAGTAAATGCGATTGTACTGGCCAAAGCTAAGCCTTGAACTCCCATCGAGTCTAACAGCAAATAAGCGACACTGACTTGAACAATCAGCCAGACAAAATAGGCGTACATCGGCCGGTAGGTATCATGCTGCGCATACAGCAGACGAGCTAAGATTTCGAGACTCGCCTCGCTGACTATGCGCACAGAAAAGAAGATCAAGATGCCATACACAATCGCCGTGGTGTCTTCATCAAACGCCCCGCCCTGTAACAGCAGTCCGATAGCAGGCTGGCCGAGCAAAAATACAGCCACGGCCGAAGGAATGGTGAGTGTCCAAATAATCCCAAGCGTTGCCATAGCCGTACGCTTCATCTCTTCAACATCACCCGAATTCCACATTTCAGCCAGCGTCGGGAAAACAACCAACGCGATCGCAGTTCCAAACAGCGTTTCCGGCAGCTGCATCACAAAGTAGCCATAAAAATAAGCGGATGTAGAACCGCTCGGCATGCCAGAGGTAAACCGGACAATAAACAAATCTGCAAACTGGATGGTGCCCAGCGTTAACAGACGTGGCCCCATCAAGCGCACAAGCTCTTGAGTGCCTGGCAAGTTCCAATCGAGCGTCGGCCGATAGCTAAAGCGATACTGGATCAAAGCTGGAATCTGTATAGCGATAT
>JAHDEN010000133.1 GCA_020628815.1 Chloroflexota bacterium
GTTTTCGACTTCTTTTGTAAAGATTTTTTCACGATCATGTTTTTAGTATAGTAAACCGATCTGATTTGTCAAACACTAAAATTAGTCAATCATTGTCCCTTAATTTTATGTCTATCGACTTTGCATATTATGTCATGCAAACCTGATAGTTATAAGAAAAATCGCTCTAAAACAGGACCCTCCGTCGGTACAAAAGTCCCAACACCGAAATTTTAATCAAATGCAAATAGACATCATCACCTTGTTCCCCGAAATGCTTGAAAGCTACTTTGGGCAAAGCATTCTAAAACGCGCGCAAGAAGCGGAACTGATAGATATCAGGCTACATCAGCTGCGTGACCATGCGTCGGGTAAACATCGCATCACCGATGAACCCCCTTATGGTGGTGGCGGTGGGATGGTGCTTAAGCCAGAGCCTCTTTTCGCGGCCGTCGATTCGATCGTTTCTGGGGCGGATGGGGCACCTGCACCCAAAATCATCTTGTTAACACCACAAGGAAAGCCGTTTACCCAAACTGTAGCAACCGAACTGTCCCAATCCCCGCACCTTATTTTTGTGTGCGGCCGGTACGAAGGGGTTGACGAACGGGTCCGCCAGCATCTTGTCACCGATGAGATTTCACTTGGGGATTATGTCCTGACCGGTGGCGAGCTTGGAGCGATGGTGATTGTGGATGCGGTCACCCGCTTGCTGCCCGGGGCGCTGGGTGCGGAGGGCGCGGCCGAAACCGACAGCCATGCCACCGGCCTGTTAGAAGGGCCGCATTACACTCGGCCCGCGACCTTCCAAGGTCATCCGGTGCCAGAAGTGTTAAAATCGGGGCATGCGGCCAATATTGAGCGTTGGCATCGTGAACAAGCATTAAGGCGTACGTGGCAACGTCGGCCGGATATGCTGCTCACCGCAGAGTTAAGTGAAGACGATCGCCGTTTTTTGGCCGTGTTGGCACTCGAAAGCGCAGACCGCTTGGCAAAAAAAACTGATAGCTGATAACTGAAAGCTGTAAACTGATATGGAAGAACTGTTAAAACTTCGAGAGATACTCGATCAAAAATTTAGCCTAACTGAATTTCAAGCCCTGTGTACCGAACTGGGGCTCGACATAGACGATCTGAGCGGTGATACGCTTGAAGACCGAATTATCTCTCTGCTAACGCTTTTGCGTCACCGAGACGAAGTCGGCCGGTTGGTCAATCTCATCGCCAAATACCGTCCAGACTTGGATCTTTCTTTTTACCAATCCGGCCCCATCGATCTGACCCAACGGGTTAGACCAGCGGGAGCTGGTGCCAGTGTCGGAAACGGCCGTGGAGGTGTTGCAACCTTAGGCTGCTTGGTCGCCTCGCGTCACAACCCAGACGATATCTATATTTTGTGTGATGGCTCGGGGCTGTTTGCCGGTGGCTTAGCCGATGGCGATCCTGTTGTACAGCCAGGCACGGCCGATGGCGGCCAGTTTCCTAATGATTTGATCGGGTTTGTAAGCGATTTTGTGTTGCCTTCGGCCGGTTCCAGCTCCGGCCCGTTTAATCTTTCGGCCGCCCTTGTTTCAATTCGTGACACCAAAGAAGTTTCACCCGAGCTGCCAGACGGCAACTTTTTGCAAGACGATACAGAAGCGGCCGTTGGACAAAAGATCAGCGGTTTTAGCCGTTCAAACGGAAAAGTAAGCGGTAAAATTCTGTCAGTTGATGCCAGCGTGGCGGTGCCGTGGGTGTTTGAAAATGGCGAACAGCAAGAGGTTGAGTTTCAAGGACTAATCGAAACAAATCCGATTATGGTGGCCGGTGATTCAGGCATTGTCATTTTTGACGACCAACATCGGCCGGTTGGCATCGGATTTGCAGGCAGTCCAGAAGCCTCTCTTTTCTTCCCCATCGACCGCATTTTAGACTATTTTGAAGTAGACATTGTGACCGAAAGTTTTTGGAAACATTACCGGACCTGATTGTGATTTTTGCTGTAACAGAGCGCTTAACCCTGCGCTCGTTCACCCGCGATGACGTTGAACCCTTTTTTGCCTACCGTAACGACCCGGCCGTGGCTCGCTATCAAGGGTGGGAAGTCCCTTATTCACTACAGCAAGCGACCGACTTTATGGTGGCGCTGGAAACGTCCAAACCGGGGATGCCGGGAGAATGGTATCAAATCGCTTTTGAACACACAGAGTCGGGCAAGCTGATTGGTGACTGTGCGTTTCAAACCCGGCCGTGTGGTATCCAAGCGCAAGTGGGTTACACCTTAGCCCGCTCCTATCATCAGCAGGGATTTGGCAGCGAGGGAGTTGGCGGCCTGATTGAGTATCTTTTTTCGACATTAAACATGCACCGGCTCAGCGCCTATTGTGATACGCGCAATGAGCCATCTTGGCGACTGCTACAGAAAATCGGGTTTAGATTAGAAGGGCACTATGTAGACAATTATCGTGACAGGGGAGAATGGGCGAGTGAATACCATTACGCGATGCTACAGCGTGAATGGCAGGCAAAGCAGGCTCAATAGTTTTTAAGGGGAGAGCAGTGCTAACACTCCGGCCGGGGTTACACCTATTGTTACAGCAAAAACAATCGCCATAATCAAAATCGCCAAACCGAATGAAAGAGCACAGCCTGCTTTAATGTTAAGTCGCATCATTTACCTGAACTACCTGTAGGTTGGGGAACTAGATCTTTTGACTTGCAATCAAGTCAAGAACAGTCTAGTTGATCCACCTTGCCCCTCAAAGAGAAATCGGTACCAACTACGGTAGTCAGAATACCTAAGAGCTAGTGTGAAATAAAGATGCAGGGATGCAGGCTACGGGTTAAACCGGTTACACCAGCAGATCGAAGACCCGCCTCGCAGAATCAAGATCATTGAACATCAACATGATCGTTTGTTTTTTGTAACCCGCTTCTCCAAGTGCCTCCTGATCGCTGGTGAACAGATCATCGTTCAACGCCCAGTTACTAGAAAAATTCAGGTCGATGGCGGGTAACTTCGTACCGGCAAAACTTACTTCCCCCAACGTTGCCTTCTCCACTCGCTTGGGTTCTACAAACTGATATTTATACAGCCCAGGTGCGGGTTCTAGCATGATGGCAAGCGTGCCAACCGGCTGGAGCCACAGCTCACCGGCCGCCATTAAAAGTTGACTCTCTTTCTGGCCAGAGAAAAAACGGCCGGTCCCCTGAATGGCTAGTTTCTCATCCGGTGCAAGCGGCGGCCCCTCAAATGCCCCATCGCTCAAGATCGGGGAGAAAGTTGTGTACCGTGCCCGTTTTGCATAGGTGTACATAAAATTCAAAATCAGGATGCAGGCAGCCGTGCCGGCCGCGAGTGACCAAAACTGAAGCCACAGCCAGACACCGGTCAAGCCCATCAGCAGTAGCTGAACCCAATTCCTAACGCTGATATTGGCGATTTTGCGCCGTTCAGACAGAAATGCGAAGTTAAATATTGCGGCACGAAGAGGTTGCATCTTGGAATTTTGCATCTATTCGTCACCGGCCGCAAACCCTGCTAATCTCTGCGCATGATTATCGATGCGCTTAACTGTTCAAATTGGGATGAGTCCCTGTTTCTAGAAGCCCAAGCTGGGGGTGTCACCTGTGCCCATGTCACCTTGGCCGTGTGGGAAACCGCCCGCGAAACGCTGTTGCAGGTTGAAAAGTGGAACCGCTTTTTCCGAGAGTATCCCGACTTGATCATGCGGGTGACTTCGGCCGCAGACATTCGACAAGCCAAGGAACAGGGCAAAGTCGGAATCATGCTCGGCTTCCAAAATTGCTCACCGATCGAAGACGATTTGGGATTGGTCGAAATTTTTCATCAGTTAGGCATTCGGGTTATGCAGATTACCTATAACAACGCCAGCCTGTTAGGCAGCGGTTGTTATGAACCCAACGACGGGGGGCTAACCCGCTTCGGCCGTGAAGTTGTGGCAGAAATGAACCGGGTGGGAATGGTTGTTGACCTGTCCCACGTGGGTGAACAAACAACGCTCGATGCGATCAAACTGTCTGACATGCCGGTGGCGGTGACCCACTCAAACCCCCATTGGCTCAGCCATATCCCACGCAATAAATCTGAAACGGTTTTGCGTGAGCTTGCCGCGGCCGACGGCATGTTAGGCTGTAGCCTGTATCCGTTTTTAATTGGTGGGCCACAGGTCACGCTACAGCAGTTTTGTGAATCGATGGCGCGCGCGGCCGACCTAATGGGGGCTGAGAAACTCGGGATCGGCACCGATTTGGTGCGTAAATGCACCCCAGAATATCTTGATTGGCTACGCAGCGGCCGTTGGACCCAAGCGAAAAGCTACGGCCCGGCCGGGCCCAGTGCTAAGCCGGGCTGGCCCGAATGGCAAGATTGGTTCAAATCGCCACGTGATTTTGGCGCGGTGGCAGATGGGTTGCGCACGGCCGGATTTTCGGCCGAAGAAACGGCCGGGATTATGGGAGAAAATTGGTGCCGCTTTTTTGGAAAAGTGATCGGATAAACAAATTTGTGCGGTGCTGAATCATAATCAAATTTGTAGCTTAGGAGATAAGAGGGAATACGCTTTTAGGAGAGCAGTTGCGTTATAATGGCACCGGTTAGCCAAACACCGGCCGTAAGAGAGGAAATTATGACGCTGTCCACACCCCCGTTAACCTTGGGCATAGAGGAAGAGTTCCAGATCGTAAATCCCCGGACTCGAAATCTGCATTCATCCATCGACAAATTGATCGAAGCAGATAGTGAAGCTGAAAATCAACTGAACCTAAAGCCTGAATTTATGCAGTCGCAGGTAGAGGTTGGGAGCCACGTATGCCGCAACATATCTGAAATTCGACAAGAAGTGATCCGCCTGCGCCGTCAGGTGATTCAGGTTGCTGAAGAGCAGAACTTGTCGATTGTGGCCGCATCGACCCACCCATTTGCCAAATGGAGCGACCAATCGATCACAGATGCTGAACGGTATAAAGAGATGTTGGATGATATGCAGGGGGTTGCCCGCAGCTTGCTGATTTTTGGCATGCACGTGCATGTGGGATTTGGCCATAAAAATGATTTAAGCCTGAAGAATTTGATGATTGAAATCATGAATCAGGTGCGCTATTTTGTGCCTCACATTTTGGCCCTATCCACCAGCTCACCCTTTTGGCAAGGGGAAGCCACAGGGCTGAAATCGTATCGCAGCGTGATGTTCGAGCAGCTGCCCCGCACCGGTATTCCCCCCACATTTGAGTCTTGGGGTGAGTTTAGCAACTATGAAACACTAATGGGGAAAGTGGGGGCCTTTGGAAAAGGGGATAAGGTTGCCAAAATCTGGTGGGACATCCGGCCGCACCCGCTGTTTGACACCCTTGAGTTCAGAATCACAGACATTTGCACCACAATTGATGAAGCGGTTTGTATGGCGGCTTTATTTCAAGCCGTTTGTGCCAAACTAATCAAACTCCGCCGAGAAAACATGAGTTGGCGCAACTACCGCTCCATTCATATTTCAGAAAACAAGTGGCGGGCCGTACGCTACGGTATCCATGGAAAATTGATCGATTTTGGGAAACAAGAAGAGGTCCCGTTCCACTTTTTAGCCAACGAGCTTTTGTCGTTTGTTGATGATGTTTTGGACGATCTAGGATGCCGAAAAGAGGTTGAATATGTCAACACGATCCTCAAACAAGGGACAAGTGCAGACCGCCAACTGGCCGTTTATAACAAGCATGGTGGCGAAGCAAATTCTAACAAAGCGCTCAAAGCAGTTGTGGATCATCTAATTGAAGAAACAAAAAGAGGACTTTAACGACATAAAGTAATGTGCCACACCAATAGACTTCGGAAGTTTAATTATCTGGGGGAAACCGGATAACACCATCTAAAACTTCCGGAGTCTTTTTAAAATGACTGTGGGTCGTCTAAAACTAATTGATATGAAAAAAACGCTTTTGACACTGTGCGTCGTTCTAACGACCCTATTTGTTTTTGCCACAGATTCTGCTTGGGGGCATGGGACCGGCTTAAACCCGCAAGCACCGGTTGATTGGCGTTTTGGAATTGTGGAAACCTACGAAGATCCGGCCGCGGCCAATGCGTCTGGCGCAGCTTGGACCCGGGTACGCTTCCAATGGGCCGAGGTTCAGGCGGGCGGTGAAGGGACGTGGACACACCCCACGGTCAGCGATGCACAGATCGCAAACGAAGCGGCATCCGGCCGACGGGTTGTGGGATTGCTAATTGGCATTCCCGATTGGGCCAACGAAAACGGGCTGCCACGTGGTCTGTATGCACCGATCGATGATCCAGCAAACACCTGGGCCACCTTTGTGCGCACCTCAGTTAGTCGTTATAACGGCACGATCAACAACTGGATCATTTGGAACGAGCCTGATGTGTGGGATAAAAATGCACCCGGCCATACGTGGGATGGTTCGGTGGAAGATTTTGTTCAGCTCCAGAAAGTTGCCTATTTAGTCGCCAAACAGACCAATCCAAACTCGACCATCCATTTAAGCGCCTTTACTTGGTTTTGGGATGCAAACTATGGCAAAGAGCAGTACATGGGGCGGATGCTGGATGTTATTTTGGCCGACCCGAGCGCGGCCGAAAACAACTATTATTTTGATGTCGCTACAGCCCATCTTTATTTTCAGCCAGGGCTAATTTATGACATTATCGGTGGGTTTTACGGCATTATGAACAGCCGGGGGATATTTAAGCCGATTTGGGTGGTAGAAACCAACGCTCCCCCGAGCAGCGACCCCGCTTGGCCGGTGCCAAATCTTACCTTTAACGTGACACTGGAGGAGCAAGCCCGCTATATTCCGCAGGTGATGGCGATGAGCCTAGCGGCCGGTGCGCAGCGGGTTGCCATCTATAAATTAAAAGACAAAGATACTGATGTGGGGGCCAACCCTGAACCGTTTGGGTTAATTCGGCGGGATGGGAGCCGCCGTCCCGGATTTAACAGCTATCAGGTTGGGGTGAACTATATGCGCGGGGTGCAGTCGGCCCAGCGCGAACGTTGGGACGATGTGGGAATCGTCAAGCTGACGCAAGAAAACCAGACAACCCATGTGATGTTTACCCGCACGCAGGGGGATCGCTTTGTGCAGGTTGAAGCGACATCAGATACGGCGTTATTGGTTGACATGTATGGGGCACAGCGGGCGCTCACGGCGGAAAATGGCTTTTTTGGAGTCAATTTACCGGCCGCAAATTGTAGCCAAATCGCTGGGGAATATTGCATGATCGGTGGGCACACCTATTATTTGCTTCAAGGTGCGGCCGGGGGTGAAGTTTCTGCACCCGTAACTGATCCTGTAGAGCAAGAAGAAGCTGATGCACCTGCGGCTGAAACGCCAACGGCCGAGCCCAGCCCCACACCAACTGAAACAGTGGCTCCGACAAACACACCTGCCCCCACGGAAACTCCAATCCCGCCAACCGAGACACCCGTGCCGCCCACGGCAACTCCAATGCCGACCAAAACTCTCAAGCCAACGGTCGCTATTTTTCCAGAAGATGGAGATGGACAAGATGAGATCGAAGCAACGGCCGGTGCCGATCAGGTTGTGCTACCCGATACAGATGTTCCTACACCTCCGGCCGTGGTGCCACCAGCAGCAAACCGGCCGTGGCTACCGGCCGGTGACATATTGGGCTATGGGTTAATTTTGATAGGGATCGGTTTGATTTGGCTCTTTCTTTCTCGTCGAAATAAATAGGGCTTTCGTTTCAGAGGTCCTTCAAAACTGCGAGAACGTACTTCGACAAGCTCAGCACTCTTTGCAAGTGGAAATCCTAATATATAAAAATCTACCCAAACTCACACTCAACAATCGAGTCTTGCACAAACTTAAACGTTAGCCATTCTCCTGTATCAAATTCAGCTAAAACCAACAACGGCTCCGGTTGATTGGGCTCTTTATACGCTGTCAGGATTGGCTGTCTCCCCCCGCTTTTGGTTCGGGTTTGCGCGGCAGCCCAACAGTCAGCATTCCGCTCAAAAAACCAGACGGCACCGGTCCGTTCATCAAGATCGGCCGGGACGGTGCTGGGTATAAACACTCCGGGCGGGGTCTGGGCGGCGTACAGCAACAAATCCTCAACCGCAAATCGGGTGCGGGCCTCCACAATCGCCTGCTCCGCATCCGCTTGTGCTCGGCCGGGTGTCGCCCGCCGCTGGCTCACCCCATACACCAACAGTCCGGTAATCGCCACAAATGCGACCAGGGTGATGTTTAGTCTCGTTTTCCAAGTCATATTGAGCTATCAGTAATTTAAATTTATCGTCCCAGAACAGAGCCGCCATCAATCGGGATAATCGCCCCGTTCATATATGCTCCGGCCCGTGAGCCAAGAAACAGGGCCAAGCCGGCCATATCCTCTGGGCTTCCAACACGGCCGAGTGGACAGGTCGCTTCAAACTGTGCCAAACCGTCTGGGTTTTCCATCATAAACTGAGTCATTTTGCTGGGGAAAAACCCGGGAGCAATCGCATTGACCGCCACATGTTTGGGTCCTAGTTTAGATGCTAAAACTCGGGTCAGCTGATGCACGGCCGCCTTGCTGGCAGCATAGGGGATATTGTCAAAAATCGGAACGTGTATCCCGTCAATTGATCCGATATTGATGACCCGGGTCGGTTCATCTTTGGTTGCTTTAACGGTCAACAAGGGCATTAAATCGCGAGTCAACAAAAAGATCGCTTTAACATTAATGTCCATTGTTTTGTCATACCCTTCTTCTGGGAACTCTTCAAACGGGGCTCCCCAAGTGGCTCCCGCATTGTTAAACAAAACATCCAAGTGGCTTTCTTTTTCACTGATGGCGCTGACCAATGCGCCCCGCCCTTCGGCCGAAGCCAAATCGGCCGGAATGGAGTGACAAATCCCGCCCTCTCCAGCTTGTTCATTAATCTCAGCCGCCGTTGCATCACATACGGCCGCTTTGCGGGATGAGATGTAAACCGTTGCCCCATTCGCCGCATAAGCAGCAGCAATCATCCGGCCGATACCGCGCGATCCACCGGTCACGAGAACCGTCTTACCTTTGACTGAAAATAATGATGAGATATTTAACTGATTCATATATAAGTTTTTCCTATTTCAATTGCTTAAGCGCTCTGATTCTTACATAATCGAACCCGATTGGCGAAATTTATTTATTAAGTTGATCTAGATTTAACTATGTCGATTTGGCGCAGAAACGAAGAATTAGAAGATACATCGGCCGACATCGCCTACCGCGGCCGTCTCTTCTCGTTGCAACTGATTGTTCTTATCTCAGTCAGCCTGCTTCTGTTTCGGGTGTTTTGGCTACAAAATGTCCGGGGAGATGACTTTGTCGCTCAGTCGAATGACAACCGAACCGCACGGCTGCTCATCAATGCATCACGGGGCGTTATTTTTGACAAAGATGGGGATCTGCTGGCAACGAACGAGCCCAGTTTTAATGTCACCATCACGCCCGCATTTTTACCAACTGACGATGCAGAACGCTTGGCTGTGTTTCAGCGCTTATCGCTTTTAACCGGTGTTCCGGTCACCAATACGGTAGAACAGCAAGAGCTAATAGACGCGGCCGACCCCGCCCTTGTGCGCCAATATACTGAGTTGGCTCGGCTGTACGGTGCTCCTGTCGATGAAACGCTCGACGCTTCCGGCCTAATCCCGCAGCTCCCATCTAGTATTCAAGATGTATACGACACGTTTAGCTTTGCTCAATATCTGCCCGCCACGGTCCGCTCAGGGGTGACGATCACAGAAGCTTACATCATAGAACAAGAAAGTTTATATCTGCCCGGTGTCCGTATTATTCCCGAGCCGATCCGCCGCTATCCAACAGGGGAATTAACCTCCCATCTCATCGGATTTATGGGGCCATTGCCCAATGAAGGCTGGCTTGACTTAGGATATGAACGGGATGATCGAGTGGGTCTGTCGGGGCTAGAGGTTTCTCTTGAGCCCTTATTGGCTGGGCGTAAGGGTGAACGGCAAATTGTTACAGATTGGACCGGCCGAGAAATTCAGCAGCTGGGTGTTACAGTTCCCCCTGTCCCCGGCTACAACGTTCATCTAACCATCGATACTGAGTTGCAGCGACGTTCTACCGAAATTTTGCTTAACTATATGGAAGAACGCAGGCAGTTTGCAGACATCGACTTTTTTACCGGCATTGGTCTGAGCCGCGAAATCGAATTGGGGACAGTTGTTGCCATGGACCCGCGTGACGGGCAAATTCTAGCTATGGTTAATATCCCTACATGGGATAACAATCGCTTTTCAACCGAGATTCCGGTTGACTACTATCTGTCTCTGTTCCGAAACGAATATGAGCCATTTTTAAACCATGCGATTGCAGGCCAGTATCCGCCTGGATCAACGTTCAAAGTGGTTACAGTGGCGGCCGCTCTGCAAGAGGGGATTGTTTCACCCAACCGTATTCTTTCTACCCCGGGTGTCATTACGGTTGCCAACCAGTTTGCTCCCAATGACCCCGGCCGTGCGCAAGACTTTGTCTGTTGGATTAGTTTGGCCCCGACATTCGGCGCACACGAAGACATAGATGCCTTTGCTGGGCTGGCTGAATCATGTGACATTTACATGTACAAGGTTGCTGGCGGATTCCGTGAAGATGGCCTTCGTGGTCTGGGGATTAACACACTGGCGGAATATTCGCGCCAGTTTGGTTTCGGCCGTGTACAAGGTATCGAGCTGCCGCTAGAGGCGCCAGGCAACGTGCCAACCACCCAATGGAAGCAGGTAAACTTTGGCGAGCCGTGGTCAACGGGTGACGATTACAACGCATCAATCGGACAGGGGTTTGTGACCGCAACCCCGATGCAAGTGGGGCAAATGGCGGCCGTTGTTGCGAATGGTGGCTTCCTCTACCGGCCGCGCATCGTCCACCACCTGACAGATGCGGAAGGCAACGTGTTTGTGTTAAACGAAAACCTCAACCCGGTTCCGGCCGCTGTCGCCAACGTGCCGGTTTCAGAAGATGGGGAAGTTGGTTTTGTTGGGCAAGTCATCGGCGTTCTGGATGTGGCACCTGAATTTATAGACGTTCTCGCTGAAGGGATGCGTTTGGTAAACACACTAGACGGCACCGGAACAGCCTTTATCTTTTATCGAGATGAAGAAGGAGAGCCGATCTCTGACTGGCTTGATGACTTTGGCGTTGTCTCTGCGGGTAAGACCGGAACGGCCGAATTCTGCGACAATCTATCCCAGCAAAAAGGGTGGTGTACAGAAGAAAAGATTCTAAATGCCGAGATTTTGCCCACCCACTCTTGGTATGTCGCCTACGCACCGTATGAAAACCCTGAAATTGTCGTCTCATCATTTATGTACTACGGCGGTGAGGGATCACAATGGGCGGCTCCCGTTGCACGGGATATTATTGCAGCCTATTATGGGGTCGATAACTATGAGGGAGATCCGATTTTAGCGGAAGAGGATATTCCAGACTCTGTTAAAGATGCCCGCCAAATTGAAATTGAAGAAGATGGCGAGCTACCCCCGCTAGATGATCAGCAGAATCCGGTTGACGAAGGCGAAAACAACGCCAATTAAATCGATTTGAACAGTCTTAAAACTTAGACCTAGCCGCCTGCGTAGATATAAGGGGATCCCTAAGCATTGAATTCAATTCTTTAGTGCATCGGAGGAAAATCATGCAAGAGAATTTCACAGAAGACCAATGGTTTGTTATTAGTTCAGCCCCATCACTCGTCGGCTCAGCCATGGCTGTTGCCGGCCGTAGCGGTGTCATGGGCACCATGAAAGAAATTATGACCAGCGGGCAAACGCTGGCGGCCGGGGGCGAAAAATACCCCAGCAACCCTCTTATCCAAGCCATCGTACCTGATCGCAACATGGACAGAGGCGAAGCTAAAGAAAGTATGGTAGCCAAACGAGATAAGCTCATGGCTCAGCTAAAAGAACAGGGGATTCAAAGCCCAGAAGACATGGCTGAATTTGCGATTACCAGCTTGAGCCATGCACTATCCTTAATCTCCCCAGTTGCATCTGACCAAGATGTGGCGGAATACAAAGAGTGGGTGGTTGAAACCGGACAAGCTGTTGCCGAAGCCGCTAAAGAAGGTGGCTTTTTAGGGATGGGTGGCACCCAAGTCAGCGAAGCTGAGTCTGCCTTCCTGGGGCGTATTCGGAAAGTTTCAGCTTAACAAAAACGGCTAAACACAAACAAAAAACGCATGAGCAACTTGGTTACTCATGCGTTTTTTTATTTGGGAACAGCTGTTTAATACCTGTCCCAAAATCAATTCCGTTCCTACCCAGCTGAACTTTAACCTTAGGACAATGCCCCTAAAATTCAGCCTTTAGCATGCAAATGGGTTGAGCCGAAGCTTACAAATCATTAGTTTTTCTAGTTACCTTTTGTTGGATCTTCGACAACTTTACGTATCGGCTCTCTAAATCCTACCGCCTGTGGCAACGGTCGGTCAGGCTGCGTTTCTCCCTTCCACTCTTCCCGTTCAAATGTGTGCTGGCGCACAATCGTCTGGTCCCCATAAAGCTGCACAAACGCATAGCCGGGTGCATCTGAAACAAAGGCGGGTTGCGTGGCACCGGGCCAAGCTGCAAACTGAGCAAATGTGCTGGGGGCGCATGTGTATGAAATCCCATCTTTTACTGTTTGTAGCGGCATATGGATATGGCCGTGAAATACCCCTCGGAGTCGATTACGCGCTTGCAGAAAAATCTCATGCAGGTCGGCCGCGTTAATAATCATCATGTGTGAGTCAAACCAAGTTGAGTTAATGGGCCACAGTGGATAATGGAGAAAGATTGTTAATGGGGGGCCGTCGGCCGAACATTCGTGACGCAAAATCTCAAGCTGAGCCTCTGAAATGTTTCCGTGTGGGTCTAAAACATCGTCTGCCCGGCCGTCTATAACCAAAAACCGTTCGTCTCGAACATCAAACCGATAAACCAGCTCATCATCCATCAGATCTGTTTTTGGCCCCATTGTTAGGTGTTTTCGGATATGACCTGCGGTATCGTGATTCCCTGTTGCAAAATAGATCGGGACATCGAGCTGATCAAATAGCTCGGCCGCCAACTTGTATGATTCATCGTCAGGGTCTGTCACTACATCTCCTGTATGAATCACAAAATCCGGCCGGTGTGGAAATGCATTAATAATATCCACCATTTTTTTTGCGCATGGATATGATGCAAAGCCATGTCGTTTGTAGTCTTTTGTCGGGCCGATGTGGGTGTCTGATATATGGATAAAATAAGTTGGAGGAGTAATCAAAATAACCACCTAAACTGCATGTATAGAGTTTATAACTTACGAGGGCACTTTCATCATAAAAAAATGACTCAAAAGTACCAGTTGGCTAAAGGTTTATATTCTTAAAGTTTAGGCCGATCAGTCAAAATCGTGACCACATCATCTATCGTTTTGGTCGTCACCAGACCCTCTCTGCTGATTCAACGCCAATATTACAATGAGAAAAATTTGTCACCAGCTTAAAACGCATCTTTTTTAAACTGATTTTGGTTTGTTTTTTGCTGATTAAAAGGTAATCTGTCGATGAATACCATTTTGTTTAAAATACGGGCCAGACATCACACAATCTTCAGGAGAAACCGATGAAAAATGTTGAAACAATCGCCATTCAGGCGGGCCGAAACCCTGACTCAGCGACAGGGGCCGTTATGCCTCCCATCCACCTATCCTCTACCTACATTCGTGGGAACGATGGGGATTTTATCTACTCGCGCAGTGACAACCCAAATCGCAGGGCGCTTGAAGAGTGTTTAACCCTGCTGGAAGGGGGCAAAGGCGCAATCACATTTGCTTCTGGCATGGCGGCCGTGGCCGGTGTATTTCAAGCCTTATCAAAAGGGGATCATGTGATCTTGGCCGACGATACATACTTCGGTGTTCGAGAGCTAGTAACCATCCAACTGGTGCGCTGGGGGCTAGAATATTCGATGGTTGACATGACAGATTTAGAAGCGGTAAAAGCTGCCATTCAGCCAAATACGCGCCTGCTTTGGGCCGAGACCCCGTCTAACCCGATGCTGAAGATTACAGACATTAAGGCCATTGCAGACATTGCACATGAATCGGGTGCCATGCTTGGGGTAGATGGCACTTGGGCAACCCCTTTATTGCAGCCAGCCTTAGAATTGGGTGCAGACATCGTGGTGCATTCGACAACTAAATATTTGGGCGGCCACAGTGACTTAACCGGTGGTGTCATCATTACCCGTGAGGAAAACGAGTTCTTTGAGCTCATGCGCTTTAATCAGGGGATTGGGGGTGGCGTACCCAGCGGCTTCGACTGCTGGTTGCTGCTGCGCGGCATCCGCACGTTACCCTATCGCATGCGGGGTCATTGCCACAATGCCAAGCAATTGGCCCAATTTTTGGCAGATCATCCGGCCGTGCATACGGTGTATTACCCAGGGCTTGAAAGCCATCCGGGGCATGACATTGCCAAACGGCAAATGAAAGATTTTGGTGGGATGTTATCTGTGCGGGTAAACGGCGGTGGCGAAGCGGCCGACAAAGTTGCTGGCAGCACAAAAATCTTTGCACGGGCCACAAGCTTAGGCGGTGTCGAAAGTTTGATCGAACATCGTGCTCCGGTTGAAGGAGAAACAACAAAAACACCGATGGATCTATTGCGCGTGTCTGTAGGCCTTGAGCATATTGATGATTTGATTGAAGACTTCGCCCAAGCCCTGAGTTAGCGCAGTACCAAAACAAGGACATCTGGTTCCAAAATCAATCACTAAAAGTGAGACGGTTAGGGGAGCCACATCGTAATGGATAAGTGGGTATAATAGATGCTAAGTACAAACAATTTGCTACAGATTGCCCATCAAAATATGTTTGTCTGTACTTAGCCCACCATACCCACCATCAAACAATCGATCACAACGCCAAACCGCATTGTGCAGATCCACAATCACGGAGAGATTCATGTCAAGAAAAATTGCCATTTTAGAAGGGGACCAAACTGGTCAAGAGCTGTTAGATGAAACGCTGCGTTTGCTGCAACCAGATGTTATTCAGTATGAATTTGATTTTGATCATTATGATCTTAGTTTAGAAAATCGACGCAAAACCGATAACAAAGTTGTATTTGAAGCGGCCAAAGCGATTCGTAAACACAAGATCGGTCTAAAAGCGGCCACCATTACTCCCGAAGACCCTGATGATGTGGGAAGCCCCAATGCGCTATTACGTGATGCGATGAGCGCGGAAATTATTTTGCGCACCGGCCGTCGGATTCCTGGCGTGCGGCCGGTTGGTGGTTTTCACGCCCCCGTTAGCGTGGTGCGGATGGCCGTTGACGGTGCGTACGGTGCCAAAGAATGGCGCGAAGAAGATGAAGATGGCAACATCATCGCCTACAAAACAGAGAAGATTAGCCAACGTGTTTGTAGAGCGGTTTCTGAATTTGCGTTCCAACATGCGCGTAAAAACGGCTCCAAAGTGTTTGGCGGCCCCAAATACACCGTTAGCGCCACCTACGAAGCGTTGCTTAAAGAAGAGATGGATGCGGCCGCAGAACGTTTCCCTGATGTGAAATACGAACCGCAGCTGATCGATGCAACATTTGCACTGCTTGTGCGCTATGCGGGCGATGCGATGACCATCCCGACCTTAAACCGAGACGGTGACTTGCTTTCAGACTTAGTCTTACAAGTGTTTGGCTCGATTGCCGGTGCAGAATCGATGGTAATTTCGATGGATGAAAATCTTGAAATTGACGCGATGATGGCAGAGGCACCGCATGGAACCGCCCCGTCGTTGGAAGGGCTTAATGTGGCCAACCCTATGGCGATGTTTATGGCCAGCGGATCTCTGCTAGGCTACATGGATGGGCCAGAAGCGAAGATGGCCGGCCGGGCGATCAACGAATCCTGCTTGGAAGCGGTTTACGACGGCGTGAAAACGGGCGACTTAGGCGGCCATGCAAAAACGGATGAGTTTACGAATGAAGTGATCGCACGGGTGCGCAAGAAGATTGATGTCTGGAATGCACTAGGCTAGGCACAAGTAAAAAGTATGAAGTGACCAGTGATCAGTCCGAAACTTTTGACTAACCACTTTTAACTTATTACGACTAAACAATCCCCTGTAAATAATCGGCCGCATCTACTTTTACCGGCATAAAGTAGATGTGGTCGTTTCTTTTTTCAGCAAACTCAAGAGCAATTTGCGCAAAGTCTCGGTTCCACTGCATGTTCGGCTCAAAATGGTCTGGGAAAATGGCTCGATTACGAGTCACCCAGTACTTATAAGAACGCTCGGTCAATACCGGCGACACTCCCCAAAACACAGTCACATCCCCTAATAGTTCCCCATAAATCGACATCAACCGCAAATCGAAGAACGGTTGGGTAAAAAAGCCGTCAGCCCCATGGTCAATTTTTGTGCGGCTATAGGCGATTTCATCGATAAAACTTTGCCGATACGGGTCTAGAGCACCATAGACTTTCATGTCCGGCCGCTCTTGTTTGATCCGCTGGATCAACGCCAAACTGCTCTTGTACACCCCTTCGGCCGCACCCTCGGCCGGCAAATCCCCCGTCACCACCAAAACTTCATCAATCCCGGCTTCATCTAGCTCATCAAGAATCTGAAGAGGCTGATCGACCTGAAAATCAACCGCGCGAATATGTGGGATCGCCAAGTCAAACCACGGCTTGGCGATCTGGCATCCCTGCCAACTGCGCATCGACATCCGGGTTAGGTCTGGGATATTGATTGTGTTTACCGAAGGTAAATTCTCTTGAATCGACTCCAGTTGGCCAACCAAATAATCTTCGCTACGTGGGACTAACTCGATAGAAACTTGCATGGTAAATACCCCTCCGAGAGGTACAAATAAGCTGATTGTTTAGGATGGAAAGCGGTTTAATTTACGATGTGGCTTCTACGACTCCGAGAGGCAAGATGGGGGTTGATTTCACCTCTTCAAGAAGCACACTGGTTGTGATTTGAGCCACACCACGGAGTGGGACAAGGCTGACTCGCACAAAGTCTTGTAGCTCTTGTCGGTTGCGTAAGGCGACCTTGAGCACGTAGTCATATTGGCCGGTTAGATGATGGCATTCCAACACCTGATCAAGCCCCATAACATGCCGCTGAAACGATTCAAGTGAGTTCAGCTCATGCACGTGCATTCGGATATGGA
>JAHDEN010000134.1 GCA_020628815.1 Chloroflexota bacterium
TTCTTGTCTAGGTTAAAGACAATATCGACAAGAGGTGAGCGAGATGTGTCACGAGGAATGCTTAGATGTTGCAAAAGTTTGCCAAAGGTAAATGGCTGATGATCTTGTGCATCTAAGAAGCTGTCTTTAACCTCTGAAACAAAGTCTATGAAGGTAAGCTCAGCTTTGGGGGCTGAACGGATTGGCAAAATGCTGACTGCGTGACCCACCAGATTGTCCAATCCGGCCTGAGCCTGCCCGGCCGTGTGAATGCCTACAACCAAATCTTCTGATCTGGACAAGTGGTACAACATCGCTTTGAAGGCGGCCAACATAACCACGAAGGTGCTAGTCTTGTTGGTTTGAGCCAACGTTTTGATCTGGTTAACCAAGTCACCTTTAAAGTTGAAATGGATAGACGATGCGCCAAACGAACGATTTGCTGGGCGTGGATAGTCATATGGCAGATCGATAGGTTTTGGAATCGAAGCAAACCGCTCTTTCCAATACGCAACTACTTCTTCGCCAAACTCACCCGAAGTCGCCTCTTGTTCCCAATTGACATAGTCTCTAAAGCTATCAACCGGCTCAAGGTCAACCGGCTGGTTGTTAACTTTTGCGTTGTACAGGTCGCGAATTTCGCTAATAACCACAACGGCCGACCAGCCATCATACACAATGTGATTTGCTACCCACAGCAATAGATGATCTGTGGGGCTTATCCGAACGATTGAACAGTTAACCAATGGTCCATTGGCCAAATCAAATGGCTGGAGCATCAATTTGTCTATCCTGGTTGCAAGGGCGATCTTGCCATCAGTTGGTGTTTCGGCCGAAATATCGACAAAATCAACTTCGGCCGCTTTTTTCGCACCAGGCGCTTGCCTGTCCCCATTGGGGTCAAATCGTAAATGTAGCGCTCCGTGACGACCAATAACCTCAGCAATCGACTGTCTTAACGCTTCGACATCGAGGTTACCTGTGAGTTGGATGCTGAACCCCTCGTTGTAAGAGGTCGCCGCCCGCTCACTCATCTGTGAGGCCAGCCAAATTTCTTTTTGGGCCTCAGTCAGTGGAAAAGGGATTTGGCTGTTCCCCCCTACTGGAAGGAAGCCACCCTTTTGAAGATCAAGTACAGAGTCTTTAAAGGCTTGCTTAATAAATTCAATATCCTCATCGGTATGCGCGATTGAGAAGAAGCAGTTTTGAGCAAACGTAAAGACATAGACGCCTTTTTCTAAAAGGCTATAAAACAACAAATCAGGATAAGGATATTCAACTGGAACCTCTACCCGGAACCACGAACTGTAGTGGTTAATTTTGATCGGAACCCCTTGATCTTCAAAGAATTCGTTGAGATCGGCCGCAAATTTTGTGGTGCGATCGTTCATCCAATCTTGCAGATCGGTTCCTTTCTCTAGCAGATAGGTGCATACAGCTTTTGCCGCTGCAAGTGCCATCGGGTGGCGCACAAACGTTCCTGCGAAGAAGGTGAGATCAACTTCAGGGATCGATTCATCCCCATATTGCCAGAAACCGCCATCGATGGTATCCATGTAGGTTTTTGAACCAGCGACTACACCGATAGGAATTCCACCACCGATGATCTTGCCATAACATGAAATGTCTGGCTGAACATCATAAATTCTCTGCATACCACCTTGGTGTACGCGGAATCCGGTGATTACTTCGTCAAAAACAAGCGCTGAGCCTGTTTCGGCCGTAATTTTGCGCAATTCTTTTACAAATTCTTGCGGGCGGTTTTCAGGATGACGGCTTTGAACCGTTTCGATGATGACAGCTGCGATTTCATCGCTGTGCTCACGGATAAAGTCGAGCGATGCGTCAGTTCCGTAATCTAGGATGATGGCATTCGCCACCGCATCATCTGGAATACCAGGTGCGGCCGGAACGGTCATCAGGTTACCTTTCATAACCTGCGGCCGGGCTAGAACTTCGTCAAATACACCGTGATAGTCACCCGAGAAGTAAACGACCTTATCTCGGCCGGTGATCGTCCGTGACATCCGCATAGCGGCCATAATCGCTTCTGAACCGGTATTACAGAACGAGACGCGCTCCATTCCGGTAATTTCCCGAATCATCCGCGCCACGTCACCTGCTAGCTGTTGCTGTGGTCCAATCTCGATCCCTTTATCAAGCTGTTCCCGAACAGCATCAATGACAAAGTCTGGAGAATGGCCCAAGAAGCCTACACCAAATCCCATTGTGATATCGACGTACTCATTTCCATCAACGTCCCAAATACGGGATCCTTTCGACTTATCAGTGGCAATCTGATAGACAATCTCTTTCCAAGTTTGTCTAAACCCGGCAACTGTACGTGGGTCAGCCTGAACATCCCGGTTTTCTTGAGCCAATTTTTTAGACGTTGGCGTTTTTGCCTGCAAACGGGTCATGAAATCTTCTAACCAAGCTGATTGCTGGTCAGTCAATTTACCTTTTGTCCCTTTTTTGATTGGCTTGTATGGGCCGAAGGTTACTTTGTTAACCTTGTCACTATCTTTTTTAACCGGAGCTTTTGGCCATTTGCGAGCAACTTCAACAATTTTCTCGGCCGTTTGGCCCAGAGCAGCGGCTGCGGCCGGATTTTGACCCTGGCTCATCATCGCCATTTGTTGCTGCATGAGCATCATCATCTGTTGCAACTGCATCATCTGCATTTGCATCGGATTGTCAGCCATAGCCGACAGATCTGGCATCTGCATCATGGGCATTTGCATTTGAGGCATAGCAGGCTGCGTATTTACGGCCGTGGTCGGCTGTGGAGCCGCAGCAACCGCCGCATATGCATCATCCGGTAACGCATCAGCGCAAAACTCAGTTAAGTCGTTGATTGTGGCAACATCTTCTAAAAGCTTACGGAAACGGATCGTAACGCTCATGTTTTTTCTTAGAGCGGAACTAACCTGCGTCAACGTCAAGCTGTCAAATCCAAGTTCAGGAAAAGACACATCATATTCTTCTGGAGAAATTTCAATTCCAGACAAATCGTTCAGCAATTCTACGAGAGCTGCACGAATGTTCTCGTTTCGTCCCATAACAGATTCCTTCGGTGAGGGGGTAGTGATTTCGATTATAGATGTGGATTCTGAAGAATCTACGGGGTGAAATCCATTGGTTTTTACAGTTTCAGTGGCTATTTGCATAGCAGGTAAATTACCTGCTACGGCCGTTTGTCCACTGGTTACAGCGGGTTTAAATGCTGGCGGCTCTACCCAGTATCGTTTTCTTTCAAACGGATAGGTTGGTAGAGGTAAGCGCCGGCGTTTTTCTTCTACAAAATATTGTTCAAAGTCCGGTTCTGCTCCAGCCATCCACAATTTACCTAACCCATCTAACATGGTTAACAGGGCAGGTAGCTGTTTGCTGGCATGGCCCATCGAATCGATGACAAAGAACGGGCCTTCGTCACTGTTTTTGTTTAGATGTTGGCGAACCGATGTTGAAAGATTGGTTCCCGGCCCAACTTCTAAGAAAATTCTATTTGGTTCTTCAAGCAATGTTTGAACCGCATCGCTAAAGCGGACCGCTTGCCGCAGCTGTTGAGTCCAATATTGGCTGCTTGTGATCTCGGCATCGCTCATTTCTTTACCGGTCACGGTAGAAACAATCGGTGCAAACGGTTCGTTTAAATCGACCGTTTTAACGATGGCTTCAAATTGCTCAAGGATCGGGTCCATCATGCTAGAGTGGAAAGCGTGTGAGGTATGGAGCTCAATCGTTTCTTCGTCCGCCTCTTCAAGCGTAGCCACAAGGGATTTTATTGCGTCGTCTGGTCCTGAAACGATACTGACCGATGGGGCATTGGCGGCCGCCAGCGAAACTCCGTCCGCTTTTTCGAGCCAAGGGGCGAGTTCAGCTTCCCCCATACGGATGGCCAACATGCTTCCGCCGGGTAAGTCTTGCATCAGTCGAGCACGACCAGCAATAATTTTTAGCGCATCTTGTAAAGAGAATGTGCCAGCGATGGTTGCGGCAACAAACTCACCTACACTGTGACCAACCATCAGGTCCGGTGTAACACCCCAGCTTTGCCACAGCATAACTTGGGCGTAAGTTACGGCGAATATGGCAGGTTGTGCCAATCCGGTTTGTTTTAATTTGTGTGCTGCTTCTTCATCCTCCGCATTGATCGGATAAAGAATGTCGCGGATATCGATATCAAGGTACTGGCTTAAAATCTCAGCACAGTGGTCAATCGCATCTTCAAATACCGGTTCCGTTTCATACAGTTCGCGCCCCATCCCCACAAATTGTGCCCCTTGGCCAGGGAACATAAACACAATTTCGGGCTCGGCCGTGCGCAGTTGCTCACCTGAAGATATAGCGCGTAGTTTTTCAATCGCGTCTTGAACATCTCGGGCAACTACGGTGCAGCGATGCGGCAGCTGTGACCGGCCGAATGTGAGTGTAAACGCAACGTCGGCTAAATCGGCATTTGGGTTCTTTTCAAGCCAGTTTGCCAGATTTTCCGTCTGTTTTTGCAAAGCCTCGGCCGATTTGGCAGACACAACCAACAGTTGGGCCGGTCTTGATGGCGAGGTTTCGGGCAACAATGGCGCTTCTTCAAGAATCGCGTGAGCATTAGTTCCACCTACACCAAACGAGCTAATTCCAGCCCGGCGTGGGTTTTCAGGGGATGCGGGCCATTCAATCGGCTTGTTTGCCACATAAAAAGGACTGCCTTCAAAATCAATTTCAGGATTTCCTTTTTCATAATTTAAAGTCGGCGGAATCAGTTCGTTCTGTAAAGCCAAAACTGTTTTGATCACACCGGCAATTCCGGCCGCTGCATCTAAGTGGCCAATATTACTTTTTACAGCACCCAAGGCGATTTTGTTATCGTAATCGGTCCGTTCAGAATACGCCTGCTGTAGACCTGCGATTTCAATCGGATCACCCAACGGGGTTGCGGTGCCATGCGCCTCGATGTAGCTGATTGAATCAGGATCAACATCCGCATTCACCATAGCTTGTTCGATGACTTGGGCTTGACCCGCGATGCTTGGAGCCGTATAGCTGGCTTTATAGGTGCCGTCATTGTTAAGCGCAGTCCCTTTGACTACCGCTAACACGTTGTCACCATCTTCCAGTGCACGATCTAGCTTTTTAAGCAGGACACAGCCTAAGCCGCTAGCAAACACAGTACCTGAAGCTTTAGCATCAAATGGGCGGCAGTGGCCGTCGGCCGAACGCATCCCACCTTCTTGGTAAAAATATCCCCGCTCTTGTGGCAAAAAGACGGCGACACCACCAGCTAGTGCCATATCTGACTCACCGGCCAGAATGCTGCGGCAGGCCAAGCTGATTGACACTAGCGATGTAGAGCAAGCGGTTTGAACATTAATCGCTGGCCCTTTTAGGTCAAACAGATAGGCTGTCCGGGTTGGCATATAATCTCGCTCATTGTTGATCATATGCATAAACGCTTCTGGCGCCTGCAAACGGACAAAGTCTTCAATTGTTTCCCGATCTGGCAAAAGATTGTAGAAGACGTAGCTGTTCATAAAGCTACCGGCAAAAACGCCGATATTTCCGTCAAATCGAGCCGGATCATATCCAGCGTTTTCCAAAGTCTCCCAAGATGTTTCGAACCAGAGCCGTTGTTGTGGGTCTAGTGTCCGTGCTTCAACCGGCTTAATTCCAAAGAATGCTGCGTCGAACATGTCCACATCGTCGAGTAGCCCGGTTGCGGGCACATAAGCGGAGTCTTTTTTGTATTCTTCGTAGTGAATTTCAACATCTCGCAATTCTTCTTCGGTTAAATGGCGTAGCCCTTCAACCCCGTTTGCAAGATTGTTCCAGAATTGATCAAGGTTTTTAGCACCGGGGAATCGTCCAGACATGCCGATAATCGCAATGTCGGTTGTCGCGACGCCGATCTCAAGATCATCTTCAATTTGAACCAACTCTTCGACGTCTTCTTCAAAAGATGCACCTAAGTCAGTTAATTCTGGAATCTCCAGTGTATCGGTCACAATGGCGGCCGATTCAACTTGGAGCAGCTCTGGCGCTTCAACAGTTTCATTTACTGCCGGCGCAACATCAACGGCCACTTCTTCCTCTTCGATTTCAACTTCTACAGAGTCCAGATCATCAAACTCTGTCAAATCGAGCCCTTCTAACTCGTCTACATCGGTAAGCTGAAGTTCATCAACCACTTCAATTTGCAGGTCATCTAAAGATTCAAACCCGATCGTTTCAATCTCTGCAGCTTCCACAGCTGGATCTAATTCTTCAGAAATGTCTTCATGGGCAATTTCAAGTTCGGTTGCCTCTGGCTCAAGTTCAACTTCTTCCGCCGCAACTTCGCTGACCGGCTCTGACACTGCCTCTTCAATCACAGCTGGCTCTGGTTCATCAAATGAAATAGCTTCAACTTCAGAGCTGGCTTCGATTTCCTCAGATTCAAGCTGAACCTCAACATCGGCCGCTAGCTCAGCAATTTCTTCTGACACATCCTCTATAATGATGTCGTCTGAGAAGGTTGTGATGTCTTCAAGTGCCTCAAAAGCACTCATATCCGAAATATCGTCTAACTCAGACACGCTTTCAGCAACGGTTGGCTCTACTTCCGCTTCATCGGCCGTATTTTGTTCAACAACTTCATCTTCAACTTGTTCTGTAGTTGAATCATCATCGGTTGAAACCAGTACAAATTCAGCTAAATCAGTTGATTCGATAGTTGCCGAAGTAATTTCTTCTAAGTCCGCAAACGCGCTTAAATCTGGAGCCGCATCTTCAAAGTCAACAGAGATTTCTTTGCCGAGCCTTGAATCCGTTTCATCAGCAACTACTTCGGCTTCATTGCTAATTTCATCTGCTTGCGCAGCTTCTTCTTCAGCAGCAACCGCCTCAACCTGTGGAGTGTCTGTAAGGTCAACTGGCTGATCGTCTGATTCAAGATCGAGTGCAAAGCTATTGCCAACTTCCGGTTCAACGGGAGCCACAATTTCTTCTTCGATCGGGTCATCAGAGAAATCCAAATCGAATATTTCACCGGTATTCACAGCCGCAACTTCTTCACTACTTAAGGTCGCAGGCACCTTGAACGCAGGTGGCAGGTTAGGTTCACTTGGAACATTCTCGGTAATCTCAACCGGTTCGGCCGCAACTGCTTCTGTTTTTGGCGCTTCTTGTGGTGGCTCATCGCTCATCATCACTAAATCAAAACCATCGTCCTCTTCAACTTCTGGCTCAGACTCAGGTTCTGCTTCAACTTCTTCAGATGGGATTTCAGGAGCCTCTTCAACTGCAACCGGCTCTTCGATTTCAACAACCGCTGCAATTTCCTTTTCAGGCTCAACTGCTTCTGCAACTTCCTCTGGCTCATTTTTCATATCGTCGACCCTTTCAGAAAGTTTACGGATCGTGCGATGGGCATACAGGTCGTGCACAGCGATTTTGGAGCCAAATTGACTGCGCAGCTTGCCTAGCACACGCATAACCAGCAGCGAGTCTCCGCCTAGATCGAAGAAATTGTCATGGACACCGATTTTATTAACATTCAGGATTGATTCCCAAATTTTTGCGATCTGTTTTTCACTGTCAGACTTAGGTGCAACATAGGCATTTTCAAGTTCCGGCCGGTCACTGGTCGGGGCTGGTAATGCATTTCGATCGATTTTGTTATTGTTGGTCATAGGGAAGGCATCCATAAAGACCCAACCGGTTGGAACCATATAATCGACCAAGTGAGTGCTTGCATATTTACGCAATTCACTCACAGTTGCCAAGGCGCCATCTTCCAAAATGATATATGCGACAAGCTGTGTCTCACCAGTCTCAAGTTCATGTCCGCTAGCAACAACTTGCTTGACCGAATTGTGATTGATCATAGCTGATTCAATCTCGCCCGGTTCAATCCGATATCCGCGCACTTTTAGTTGGTGGTCTTTCCGGCCGTAACAGACAATCTGCCCATTATCTAAATGGCCAGCCATGTCACCGGTGAGATAAATTTGCCCATTTCCAAACGGATTTGGCAAAAACTTCTCAACCGTTGTCTCGCCGAGGTTTTTATAACCCAAAGAAATCCCTTGACCGCCGATGCAAAGCTCACCCGTAGATCCCAATGGGAGCAGATTTTGATTGTCATCTAAAACATAGACCAGTGTGTTTTTAATCGGCCGACCGATGGGTAGAGGGTCGTAAGCATCCACAATTTCAGTAGTGATTTTACCAATCAATGACCAGATTGTTGTTTCTGTAGGACCATACATGTTCCACAGTTCACCGCATCGTTTGAGCAATTCCCGTGCCAGATCATTGGTAAGTTTTTCGCCACCGCACAAAATGCGAAGCTGAGGAGATCCTTTCCAACCAGAGTCAATAAGCATGCGCCAGGTAGCTGGAGTTGCTTGCATAACGGTTGTTCCGCTGCTTTCAATCAGCTTGCCCAGCTCTCGGCCGTCAACCAACGCATCATCTGTGGCTAAATTAACCGTCGCACCAGCCATTAGCGGGAGCAATAGCTCTAGAATCGAGATGTCAAAGCTAACGGTTGTAATAGCGGTCAAAACATCATCTGGAGAGATGCCCGGCCGTTCTTTCATCGCCAGCATGAAATTCATCAATGCCCGATGTGGAATTTGAACACCTTTTGGCAACCCTGTAGAACCGGACGTGTAAATAACATAAGCCAACCCGTCGATGCGACTTTCAACACGAGGAGGTGAAATGCGGTTTGAGAAGATCTCATCCCGATCGCGACTAGGCATAATGATGCGACCTTCATACATGGGGAGCTGATTCAAAACATCAGCTTCAGTAATCAGGACTTCCATACCGGAATCTGAAATCATATGTGCCAGACGATCTTTGGGGAACTTAGGATCAAGTGGCACAAACGCCCCGCCAGATCCCAAAACGGCCAAAATGCTAATCACAAGGTCTGCAGAGCGATCTAAGCAGACACCTACCGGGTTATTGGTTTTAACATTCAGATTTTTTAGATGGCGAGCTAACTGGCAAACTCGATCAGACAATTCCCTATAGGTATAAGTCCGGTTATTGCAAACCAAGGCGACTTTGCGGGGATTTTGATCAGCCAGTTCGACAAACATTTCGAAAGCGGTTCTTTCAAGCCCGGCCGATGTTGGGTTAGGATTAATCCCTTTAACCAAATAATCGGTTTCTTCTACAGATAAAAATGGAACTGAAAGCGCTGGCACATACGGCCGCTCAGCCATTTTTTGTAATAGGGTTTTTAGATGGCTCAGAATCCGCTCTACAGTTTCTGCGGTGTAGAACGATGGATCATATTCAATCCGGAACATGATCTGACTGTCTGCATACGCCATTAAAGTTAGCGGGAAACTCGTTTGTCCCTGATAGACAAAACGTCGTTTTAGCCAGTTACCCCCATTTCGGCGCAGAGCGTTGTTCAAATCATAATTTTCAAACACAACTAATGAATTAAACAGCGGGCTGCCAGGCTCAACATCAGACAATTTTTGGATGTAGTTGAGCGGGGTTGATTCATATTCGCGCACAGCGATATGTTGGGCGCGTAATTCGCGCAAAAACTCAACCAATGTTTGCTCTGGCCTGATTTGGACCCGAACCGGCACAGTATTGATAAACAAGCCGACAGATTCGCTAGCCGGTTCGTACAAATTGCGGCCAGACCGCGTATTGCCAAACGCCACATCTGTTTTGCCAGAATAATGGGCCAGCAAAAGTCCCCACGCAGCTTGAACCAACGTGTTAAGGGTAACCCCCACATCACGCGCGAAGTTGTTTAGATTTTGAGCAACATGCTCTGATAAAAACGTGCTGCGATTTTCGATTGCTCCGGCAACTTGTTTGTTATAGGTTCCATGGCTAAGCCCTAGTGGAGTCGGCTTAGTAAAATCTTTCAGCAACTCTTGCCAGTATCCGGCCGAATTTGAATGATCAAATGAATCAACGATCCGGACAAAGTCTGTAAACGCAAACGTATCAGGCAGCGCAACAGTCCCTCCTTCAGTCAATGAATCATAGACCAAAAATACTTCTTGAATTACTTTAGGGAAAGAACGGCCGTCAAGAATAATGTGATGGAATGACCATAAGCATCGGGTGACAGAATTTTTTAGATGGATGATTGTAATCCGCATCAACGGCGGGTTTTTAAAGTCAAACCCCTGCAGACGGTCAATCTCCATCAATGATTTATATTGGTCTTCACTTTCTTCGGCCGAAAGTTGGCTCCAGTCCAGCTCCGTGATTGGCAGGCTAACATTATTGTGCAACACAGCCTCAGGTGCCTCAACATCTTCCCATGCATAGGAAAAACGAAGTACTTCGTGCCGTTGAATAATAGTTTCCCAAGCGGTACGAAATGTTTCAACGTTAAGGCTCTCATTTAACGTCATTGAAATGTGCTGAATATCTACGCCTAAATTGGGAGATGTCACAGAATGAAACAACATCCCCTCTTGCATGGGGATCAGCGGCAATCGTTCCAATTTGTTATTTTCGTTTTCCATAAATATTTATTAAAAATGAGGATATAAAATTATTGAGGTGGCTGACAAATTATTTTTGAGTCTATGAATTTTCATCAATAAATCAATGACCCAATTGTCAGCACAAGGCAAAACACCTTGGTTAGTGCAAAAAGCTCATGGTGTGCACTTAATTTTTTACTTCTAATAATTTTGCGGATACTGGGCTTAAATCCCATCAACTCATCGTGAAGGGAAAATAATTTAATGTTAAAAATTAGAACAATCTCCAAATCCGCGTTGGTACAGCCTTTCGTGGCTCAATTCTCTCTCTGAATTCTTTAAATTTACCTTTCAAGTATGACATATGGATAAAAAATTGTTATTGTATATTGACTATGCGAATTTTGACAGTTTGTACACTCCATTACAACCTCAATCCTGCCTCCAAAAAACTGGCTCTCGTATACCCACAGTAGCAAAACCGATCTTATTAGCCAAGGATCTGAGATATTTAGGAAGAGAATTATTTGCCAGAGATGTACAACCCTACCCATCGAGGATGGCTGGGCTCCTGATCTAACTAAAAGCGATCCAAATAACCGATTCTAGGCAGGTCTATACCAGAATAGGAGACGTTGTAAAAGAACATCGCAGAAAAGGAGTTGTCGCCATCAATATGACGTTATCATTGGGGCGAGTTAAAATAAACTTGGTGACTCAAACTGGCATTGTTCCGGCTGCGTACGCAGAAGATGAAGCAAGCAATCCCACGTTTTCTACCAAAGAGCGTCTAGGTCTTGTACGACAGTCATCATTTCTTTTTTATACAAAAGAGCTATCCTAAAACCTCCCACTTTATAATACGCTTAAAAACAAATATCTCTCAAAGGGCAAAACTCTCTTGCCCGTAATTTTCCATGTCTCATAAACTATTAAAAGGTAAAGATGTCGCGAAGCCGATCCGCGAAGATATCAAACAGCGCGTTGCAGCTCTTGGTGAGCAAGGTTGGATTCCCAGCCTCGCCTCTATCGAAGTTGGTGATAACCCGGCCGCCAAACTGTATATTCGCAATCAACGGCGGACTGCCGAAAAACTGAACATTATTTTCGAAGAGCGACAGTACCCCGAAAATATCACAACGGATGAACTGGTAGCAGTAATCAGCGCCATGAACGTTGACCCACGCATAACCGGTATTATTCTGCAACGGCCGTTGCCCGATCATATCGATCTGGGGGTAATTCAAACCGCCATCACAGCCCCGAAAGACGTTGAAGGAATGCACCCTGCCAACATCGGCAAAGTTGTTTACGACGACTATGTTCTGGGGCCCTGCACCTCTCTGGCCTCGGTTGAATGTTTAAAATCAACAGGGATGCAGCTGCGCGGGCTGGAAGTTGTAGTCGTGGGTCACTCAGAAATCGTTGGTAAACCTTTGGGCCTACATCTGATGGGTGAACTTGCAACAGTGACCGTTTGCCATCACGGCACACGTAATTTAGCCACGCACACCCGTCGTGCAGATGCGGTTTTTGTGGCTGTCGGCAAACCAGGGCTGATTACGGGGAACATGATCAAGCCGGGAGCGGCCGTGATTGATATCGGCATCAATCAGGTTGAAGTTGAAAATGAGGCGGGAGAGCTGGTAAGCAAAACGGTCGGTGATGTCGATTTTGAATCAGTGCATGAAATTGCGGGCTGGATTACCCCAGTGCCAGGTGGAGTCGGCCCAGTAACGTTGTCGATTTTGATGCGGAACACTGTAGCGGCCGTTGAAGCGCAAAAATTAGCCTACGAATCACGCATGCTGGCCGGAGATTAAAACAATCGTTTAGCTTGCCCAGTAAAATTGAACTTTTAGCTGGGCAGGCTAACTTAAAAGTCTACTGTTCAGTATTTACTTAGCCTGTTTTTAATCCCATCCATTTCCCCTCTTAAAGAGTCATACCAGCCGGATTTTCTAAGACCAAATAAAACCTGCTCGTTCAAACCGCCCGGTGTTAAGCAAGTTTCGCTTAGGCTTTGTAACTCGGCCGGATCCGCGTCTAAGGTTGAATCAGCCAATGCGTGCATCATCGACGAGGCATATTGAGCGGCCGATGTTGCGGGCAAACCGGTCTCCTCCATGTAGCTGGCCGTCGTCGCTACAACCTCATAAAACATCGCCATCATGGCTGAGCCAACAGCAACAGACAAAAATTGATCTTCGTTTTCAAGTGACACAACTGTCCCTACTTTGCTTAGCAACGATTCAAGCTCCGGCGCTGGCGGGCAAATCGGGAAAGGACCAATCCCCTTTTCGATCGGTGGCAGAGGGATTCCTCTGAAGATTTTTTCGCAAGGATGAGCCCAATCTGCCAAACTTTTGAGCGTGATGCTGGACACGATGCTTAGCAAAATTTGATCGGCTCGAAAAGTAAGGCCCCGGATCACATCTTCTACCTGTTCGGGCAGAACGGCCAAAATAACAATTTCTGACTGATTAACGATGTCCTGATTCTGTTCGAATACGGACACCTGATTAAAGTCTTTGGCCAATCTGGTAGATCTCGATTCGCTCCGCGTTGATACAAACACGTCCCCCTCAAAAGTTCCTTTCGTAAGCAGCCCACGTATAAAAGCCTCTCCAATTATTCCTGTTCCGATTAAACCTAATTTCATAAAAATCTCTTTAGCTTGATAAGAACAGAAAATCAATGGCTCCTTCAAATTAATTCCTGTTCCTAAGTTTTTTTAGAGTGCCTTGTATCCAACACTCATGCTGGAGCGAAATGACACTACACTCTATAATTCGTACAGATGGCACTTTTGTATTCATCTGAGGATAAATTATTATGACGTTGCTTGAGGAAATTGAGTCAGGCTCTAACCAATCTGAAACGGTTAAGCCGATTAAAACGGGCGAAGAGTATATCAACAGCCTGCGCGGCCGGGACCTCAAAGTTTACCTATTTGGTGAAAAAGTTGAGGAAATCGTCGACCACCCGATGATCCGGCCGTCTATCAACGCAGTTGCCCAAACGTTTGATCTGGCACAGCGAGAACCGGAATTGGCTTCGGCTGTCTCTCCGTTCACCGGCGAGCGGGTCAACCGCTTTCTCCACATCGCCACTAGCACCGATGATTTAGTGCGCCAAAACAAAATGCAGCGGAAATTAGGGCAGCTGACAGGGACCTGCTTCCAACGCTGTGTTGGGATGGATGCGTTCAACGCCCTTTACTCTGTTACCTATGAGATGGACGAAACATACGGCACACAGCACCATGCAAGATTCAAAGAGTTCATTGCACTGACCCATCGACACGGCCACGTGATTGGTGGCGCAATGACCGATGTCAAAGGGGATCGGTCGCTGCCTCCACATCAACAAGCTGATCCAGATTTGTACGTACACATCACAAAACGGACCGACGAAGGAGTTTACATCACCGGTGCAAAAGCGCACCAAACCGGCTGCTTAAACTCTCACTGGCTGATTGTGATGCCCACGCTGCGATTAGGAGCGGATGACAAAGATTTTGCCATTGTGGGGGCGGTTCCGGTAGAAGCGGAAGGGATCACATACATCTACGGCCGACAATCTTGCGACACCCGCTCGATGGAAGGTGGCAGCATAGACGTTGGGAATGCGCAGTATGGTGGGCAAGAGGCGATGGTCATTTTTGAAAACGTCTTTATCCCCAACCACCTTATCTTTATGGATGGGGAGTATGACTATGCGGCGATGTTGGTTGAACGATTTACGAGCTACCATCGACGTAGTTATGTGTGCAAAGCGGGTGTAGGTGATGTGTTGATCGGTGCGGCCGCGACGATTGCAGACTACAACGGAGTAGCAAAAGCATCGCACATTCGTGACAAACTGGTCGAGATGACCCATCAAAACGAAACGATTTACTCGACCGGGATTGCGGCCAGCTACCAAGGGTTTGCCACAGAGTCAGGCGCATTTTTGCCCGATGACATGCTGGCGAATGTTTGCAAGCACCATGTCACCAAAATGCCGTATGAGATCGGCCGACTGGCGCAAGATTTGGCCGGTGGCATGGTTGTGACGATGCCGAGCGAGCAAGATTACCGATCTGAAGAGGTTGGCCCCCTGCTAGAAAAATATCTAAAAGGTAAGGCGGATATCAATACAGAAGATCGTGTGAGAATATTACGGCTCATTGAAAATATGACCCTCGGCCGAAACGCGGTCGGTTATTTAACCGAATCGATGCACGGCGCAGGTTCGCCCCAAGCACAACGTATCCAAATTATGCGCCAAATGCAGATTGACTATAAGAAAAATCTGGCGCGAGCCTTGGCTGGTATCGAAAGTGAAGAAACACGCCTCGAGGTGATGACACAAGTAGACGGCTATTTTGCCCGTGTATTCAAATTAGATAGGGAAGAATAAAGGTATGGGTGCAAATCTACAAGTAACGTCGACACTAGATATAATTTCCGCGATAGGAACAATTATTACGCCGCTTTTAGTCTTACTTCTAACTGGTATAGGCTGGAGTATCCGGAACAGATCAGAAAAAACACGGCAGCTCGAAGAAAAGCTAAGAGATGACAGGATACAAATTTATACCGAAATATTGGAACCTTTCATTATTATGTTTACTAAGCAAAATCTTGGAGCCGGTTCAGAAAAGACTAACGCACAAGTTGCAAGCGATCTTATAAAATCTTTTAAGTACAAGCAGCTCGCTTTTAAACTTTCGCTGGTTGGTACTGATGAGGTGTTACGTGCTTACAGCGACCTCATGCAACACATGTATGGTCAGGCAAATAACAACGAAGGAACGAACGCTGAGCAGGTGCTATCTTTATTTGGACGCTTACTACTCGAAATAAGAAGAAGTTTTGGGAATGAAAAAACTAAATTGAACAACTTTGAAATTCTTGAATTCATGATAACTGATATTCGTAAATTCCAAGAAAACGGGAAATACCCCGGAATATAACAGTCATATGCGACCCTCACTCAACATATTATCCACTGATCTAATCGAAAAAGTCCTCAACGAGGCGAAACTAATCCTTGAAAAAGTAGGCGTCGAAGTGCGCGGCCACCAGATGCGTCAACGGATGATCGAAGCCGGTTTGCCGCACGACGACCAACGCATCTACTTTCCGGCCGACGTGGTTGAAAAAGCGATTGCTGACTGCCCCAAAGGGTTCAAACTTTACAATCGGGATGGCGATGTCCATGCTGATCTGTCAGGCGACAACGTTCACTACACCCCCGGCTCCAGCGGACTCAAAATCCATGACCATCGCACCGATCAGGTACGCCTAGCGAACACGGCCGACTTTGTTGAATATGTACGTCTCGTCGACGGGTTGGAACATATCGCCTACCCCGCCACAGCGTTTTCGACCAACGATGATATCGAGGCCCAAGTTTCAGACGTGTGGCGGCTCTATTTGAGCCTGACAAACAGCAAAAAGCCGGTTGTCTCTGGGGCATTCACCGAAGAGGGCGTCCCACGTATGGCTGAGATGATGGGGCTTTTTCGTGACAGCAAGCAAGATTTGATCGACCGGCCGATGTCGATTTTCACCATCACTGCAACCGGAAACTTCCGCTACAGCGAAGACAGCTGCCAAAACATGCTCGATTGTGTAGAGGCGGGGATTCCGCTTGAAATTGTACCGGTTACGCTGATGGGTCTCATCGCACCGGTTACCCTTGTGGGGGCCACTGTTTTTCACACAGTAGACGTTTTGGCCGGATTGGTGATGGCACAAATTGTCCAGCCGGGTCATCCGATTTTGTTTGGCGGTGCACCGGCCGCGTTCCACATGAAAGCGGCCACCTCACCGATGGTTGCAATCGAAGCATTGCACCTTGATGTGGCGTATGCGGCCGTAGGCGATTACTTGGGCATCCCGACCCAAGGGTACATGGCGCTGAGTGACACAAAACTGCTCGACGCCCAAGCTGGCGCAGAAACATTTGGCTCTGCCCTTTTGGCAGCGATGGCGGGGATCAATTCCGTTTCAGGCCCCGGAATGCTCGATTTTGTACTGACCTTTAGTTTGCCCAAACTGGTGGTTGATAATGACTTCTGTGGCCAGGCGCTCCATTTCTGCCGTGAAATCGCTCCGGCCGGGGATTTGCCCACGCTCGGCATTGTTGAAGAGTTGATGCGAGAGGATCACCTAATTACGGCCGAACACACAACCGAGTATTGGCCCACCCACCTTTATCTACCCGACCCGGTAATCGACCGTTTAAATCGGGAGAGCTGGGAGTTAAAAGGGAAGCAAACGCTGATCGAACGGGCAACGGCCGAAGTTGATCGTCGTCTGGCCGTGTTTGAGCCGCTAGAAACTGATCCGCTAATCGACGCTGAAATGCGCAAAATTATCCAGTCCGGTTTTGAAAAGCAGGAGACGTTGCCAGAAGTGCCGATCGCCCGCAAGCCAAAACCGCCCGAAGCCGGCCGGAAACGGCGACGGAAGCAACGCTAAATTTAGACAAGAAAAAAGCCAGATCGACATCGATCTGGCTTTTTTTGTGCCCCCGCCAGGACTCGAACCTGGAACCTGCGGATTAAGAGTCCGTT
>JAHDEN010000135.1 GCA_020628815.1 Chloroflexota bacterium
ACGGAAGTTGCCAAGTAGAGTTGGTAGTTGGTTAGCATCGACAACACATGTTCTTTGCCAAGGGTGGTCAATGCACTTCCCACTTCTCGATTTTCAGCCCGCTTCGTCTGCATTTGCCACGCCAGTTCTATTAGTCGCTGATTTAATACGGCCCATACATCTGCTGATGCAGGATCAATCTTAAGCTGGCGTACTTTCTCTTGCTCAATCAAATGATCAACGAACCAGCCAAATAACTGCCCACGGTTTCGGGGAAGCTGGTGCTGATTACTCCTGTAGGCATTAACAAGCATATAAAGCATGTAGGGATTGCGAGCTAAATAGAGTAATCCAGCAGGACTATCCCTTTGTTTGACCCAATCTTTCCAAATTAAATTTCCGTTAGCTGTTGAAAAAAAGAAACGTAATTCTCCCCCAAAGCCGTCTGGTATGTGAATGAAAGATCGATCTTCCCAAAAAGATTGTTCAACATTTGATATCTCAGGGAATTTTACAAACACTAACTCATCAATTGCTAAGCAGAGTTTCTGCCACAATTCTTTCGCCACGCTACCTCCCATCTGCCAGAAGAGTTCATGACCAACCTCTTCTCCCAGATAACGGCAGATATAATCCCGAACTTGCAGCGGCTTTAGTGGTGCAACCTCGATCTTTGTTTGGTCCTGATACCGCTTAAAATGCTCCCCTTCAAAGTCTCGCACCCGACAGCTGGCGATCACCGTCAAGTCTGGGTTGAGATCGAGCCAATCTTTGATCATGGGGGCTTTAACTTTTAGCTGAGCTGTGGGCATCTCGTTTAAGCCATCTAACAGCAGGGTTAGTTTTTGTTGGCGCAATAGCCCGTCAAGGTACGGGGCTAGCGCTCCGACCTGCTCTTTGACAAAGTCCCAAAACGGCCGAACCCCTTGACCACTCTCAGCCAAGGCTCGCCAATCGCCCAAACGGACCAAAATTGGGATCGGGCTGCTATCATCGGCCTGCAGTTCTTCATCGAGCGCAAGGGCCAATTTGAGCAAGGTGGTGGTTTTGCCCGAGCCAGGATCACCCAGCAGCACCGCTCGCTTAAGCTTGAGTAGTTCAGCGATTATATCGGTGACCGGGTAGCTTTCCGGTTTGGGTTTCTCAACATCTCCCCACGGTGTCGGGATCGTCACCCGGAACTCTTGGTTGGCTTCGACCAGTTTTTGAGTGTGGCCACTCAGATCGGTGTAAAACTGGGTCCACTTTTCGTTGGCAAACGTCTGCAAACGGAGCCGATTAAGATCAATCGCACCACTCAACTCTCGCTCGACCTGAGTAAGTGGCGGAGATGAGGTAGCGGCCGTTTTTACTGGCAAATCTGGAAAGGTTTTTAGAATCTCGGCCGTGGGGATCGCATAAGCCACACCGCTTCGCTTTTCTTCGTCTTCGGCTTCAAAAACAAGGCCAACAACTCCCTGCAAACGATGGTTCCAGAGCGGGCCGCCGCTGTAGCCGTGGGTAATGTCAAAGCCGGTGGTTCCTTCTCGCTTGATCTGCAATGCCAGGTCAAACACGGCCGTTTGTATCGTCCCTTGGGCCGCTTGCCCCCGGCCGCCGGATGATTTGGGGATGCCGAAAACGCGAAACGGATCTCCCCATTGATCTTGATTGGGGCGCAACAGAGGTAACGGCTGTCGGTCAGGTATGGGGGACGGGAGCCGGATGAGGGCAAGGTCGATCTCTCCCCCGTGAAAGGCTTCGAGGGTGCCGCTGGTGGGTTCAGCCACACGCTCATCATCTTGCCAAAAACGGAGCTGGACGGTAGTTTTTGGCGGAACGGGAAAGCGGGCCGGGGTGCCACTGGCGGCTGATATAACATGGGCGCAGGTGAGTACAAGGTCCGGCTCGATTAGGAAGCCGAGCCCTTTGGCATTCCCCGTCTGGCTGTAAATGCGAACTAACGCTTGTTGAAAGGTTTCGAATGACATCGCTCAATAGGCAAAGGATTGGTTTAGTATGCCAGAAATTATAGCACAATATCCGGTAGCAGATGTTGACGTAATCCCCATGTGTCGCCGTACCGAACATGGTTGATCCAACCTTGAATCGAAGCGTCAAATTCACCAAATGATATTTGACCAGATTGGTACTCATCATATCGATTTTTGAGCCTGCGGTGAAAGTTGACGACATTGCGCCGTTTGACTCTTCGATGGGTAGGGTAGACAACCCAACCCAGCCAAGGGATGCCATGCTGAACGTGAGATACCTGAGCGGCCGATGCATGAATGCGTAAGCGTAAGCGGCTTAATCGGGCCACAATCGCCTGCTTCCAACCCAGCAGCTCCTTTTTGCTATTAGAAAACAAAGCCATGTCATCAACATAGCGAACATAGGCGGAGCAACCTATTTCTCGTTTTACAAACTGGTCAAATCGGTTGAGATAACAATTGCTCCAAAATTGACTGGTCAAGTTACCAATAGGCAGCCCACGAGGACGCAGAGGGGCAAGCAGGGTGTCGCCTGCAAAGTAGGTCATCTCGTACTGATCGGCCAATACTCCTTGGCCACTCGCAAGGAGTACCTGCATAAGGTTTTGAGTGTTTGGCTCGGTTACAACAGAAAACAGGGTGTCGCGAAGAATCTGATGATCAATGGAGGGGAAATGCTGCACGATATCTAGCCTTAGACAATAACGATAGCGGCGTGCATAGTGTTGTAGCTGATCAATGGCACGGTGAGTCCCTTTCCCCTTTCGGTTAGCATAGCTGTGAGGATGGAATAACTCCTCGAACGCTGGCTCGATGACATTACATACGGCATGATGAACCACCCGATCTCGAAACGGGGCTGCTGAAATCTTGCGCTGCTTTGGTTCATGAATAAAAAAGTGGGTGTACGCACCGGGCCGGTAGCTGTCAGATCTTAATTGATCTCGTAAATCAATTAACCTGTCTGCGATTTTGTGGTCAAATGAGGCCGCTGAAGGGAGCCCCCGCTTTCCCTTTGCCGCTTTTTTATAGGCCAACCATAAATTTCCCCATGAAGTGAGGTGATCCCAAGATATGTCTGATGCTAATGACATGATAATTTTGACACGAACATATACGTTGCTGAAATGGCTAATCCCCAAACAGCAGTATTTTGCAAAGCTGTATCGATCTACTGTAACTCAACGGTTGATGGATGCAGCCTTGGATTTTCAGGAAGCGATTTTGGAGGCGAATGTCTATGATGGCAAATTGAGACTACGCCATTTGAAACAGGCAGATGCGGATCTAAGTAAATTGCGCCTCTACTTGCGTTTGATCCATGATTGGCAATGGATTTCTACAGGGCAATATGAGCATGTAAGTGAGCAAGTAGCTGAAATTGGGCGGTTATTGGGTGGATGGATTAAACAAACTGAGACCAATAAAAAGTAACCACACCTATAAGCAAAGTCTCCAACCTTAGACCTTACAGATGTGGCGGTTGGTGCACCATTTATGAGCTTGTGGCTAGACAAATGGCTGAATTTTATGTGTGCCTGACGATAGAGGAGCACCTTCCTGTGTCAATACATGCAGACGAGACAAGCCCGCGCCATCTCAAAAAAGAGATTCCGAACCGCACCCGGCAAGCCGGTAGCCGACCGGTATAAACTGGAAGCAAATGGTTATGAAGGGCCGTTTACTCGGACCACTGTTTGAAGCCAATGACCCTGATGGAATGGGACCGAATGTGACCCTGTTGAATTGAGGTGTGGGCGACGCACTAACCGAAAACCGATATTGTTGTTACGGTTTGTTGGATGGTTGTTGTTACGATAAGCGGAACGCGCATTGTTATGATTGTTGTTCCACGCACCGCCACGCACAACCCGGCGCCTGTCGGGTTGCCTCGGGCCTTTCAGCTTAGTGAAAGTATACGTTAATTTGAAGGTTGCAGCAGACCCAAAAATTGACTGCGTCGCTTCGCTCCGCAGAAGGGAAAATCGCTACCGCTCTTTCCCTAAAACAGAGTCCAGATTACGTTACGAGATGGGGGCGACGCACTAACCGAAAACCGAGATTGTAGAAACGGAGCGAAGGAAGGCTGAGGTCACGAAAAGCGGAACGCGCATAGTTATGAGAGAGGTCCCACGCACCGCCACGCACAACCCGGCGCATTGTGTAGCCAGCCTCCAAATCTTCCCTATCATCCAACCGGTAAGGATAGCGATACTCTGGTTGCTGATTATTGGTCCCCCATCGGGTTGTGGTCCACTCCCAAACATTCCCACTCAGGTCAAAAATCTCTTCCAGCGATGCCCCTTCTCCAAACAAACCAGCCGGAGTCGTTTGATAAATACGGGTTTCAACCGTGTTTCCTTTCATGGGTGAAAAATCGTCTCCATAGACATATTTGGCCGATCTTCCCCGTCTAGCGGCCGCTTCCCACTCCGCTTCGGTTGGTAGGCCAAACTGCTCTCCCGACAGGGCGCTGAGCCATGCACAATAGGCTAACGCTTCATACCATGAAATCCCAACAACCGGCTGATTGGGATGATTAAATCGTCTGTCATTCCAAAAATCAGGTTCGGTCAAAGGGGGCGGGTTTGTCTGGTCAAAGTGTGCTTTTATATACCTATCTAACCAGTCCTCAAATTCAGCCTCACTCCAATTTCTCAGATTTAAATAATGCTCTTGAGTCTCTTTGGGTGATGCTTTAAATGCCTCAAGAATCATCTCGGCAGTCACATGATCTTGTTGAACTATCTTTCTCTGTTGACGCCACCCTTCCTTTTCAGCCTCATCCATGCCGATCCCTAAACGGCACTGTTTGGCGGTTTCTGTCAACCAGTATCGCTCTTCGTTATACCCACCCGCATCGATAAACCGCTTAAATTCCGCATTGGTAACAGGATATTTGGCTAACTCAAATGGCTGTTCAATTGTCACCGGATGACGAGGACGCTCATGCTGATAACCATTATCATCCCCGATCCAATATTCTTTTGCCTCAACTTGGGCAAATGTGGGGAGCAGGTAGGTCGCCCCCTCTTGGCTTTGGTGCTTGATCAACCGTGGGTCGCCTAAACCGCCTAAGGCTAAGCCGCTGGCCAACCTGTCACGTAAATCAAATGCTCCATCGACCATGCGACGTTGCAGGGCTTCTTTAAGTTCACTCAAAAAAGCAGGCTCTAGCTGGCCGTTTATCGTTGCCAAATTGGCGCATCGGCCAGCGAGTGCAAGGTTGACAGCCAGTAGGCCAGTCAAAAAACGTTCGGGGATGGGGTGCATTTCGGCCGCCAACACCAACGTCTCTTCCCAGCCGGTCGTCGGTAGTTCACCAATCTTCTTATTCCCTTCAATCTTCTTCAGCTCTTCGATATATTGTTCGGCCGGGTGGCTGATCTCGACCTTGGCAAAGTCAGGATCAGCGACAAATTTGCGGGCAGCAAGATATTCCTGCATCAATTGGTGGGCAAAGCGAATATCAAACCCTTCATTCCCTAGCTCACGGGTGAGCAAATTAAGCAACTCCCCACTTTCAATCAGGTTTTCTACAACCTCATCGCTTGCATCTTCCCCATCTAACCGATCGAGGATCAGAGATTCGATTTCACCCAGCGGAGCACTAACCGCTCCTTTATGGCTCCCTTGATTTCCTTGGAGATCATAAGCGAGGTTGACCAAACCTGTTATCAGTTTTGAGTTAGAAAGTAGGGCGAAGGGGGAGCTGCCCCAGGCTTTTTGCTTGATCTGATTGAGCTCAGACCGGTTAAGAAGCCCGCTAATTTCAAGCCGGACCCCTTTCCGCACAACCAGCTCTTTGTAAAGTGATTGCCTGATATAGCCGGTTATGAGCGCAGCCCGGCCGGTGGGGACTGACCCATCGTCACCCACCTGATCGATCAATAATTTCAAGAAGAACGGAGTGCCGTATAGCGCAATCTGTCCATCATCCCCTTCAATCTGATCCCACACTTTTTTGGCGATGTCGGCCGATGTGTATTTTTTTAGAAAGGCAAAAATCTGAGTCGATGTCAGCGGCTTGACCTGAATCTTTTGCACATCCAGCCCGTTTCGCTCGCTAAACGGTTCGGTGTAGTTAAGCGACCGGCAGCTAAAATAGGCTCGATTTTCTCCCAAATGCTGGGCCAAAAAATCTGACCAATCCTGCATCCGGTCGTCATACTCTTCGGGAGTACGATGGGGGATTTCATTCAGCCCGTCTAGCAGCAAGATCAAGCGACCTTCTTCTAAAAGTGTTTCAAACGGAGCAACCTTTGCCAGTTGGCCGTGCTGGGCCAACCATTCTCTCTTGAGCCAATCGAGCGGGGTTAGTGTGCCTGTTTTAGGGGTGCGATATCGATTAAGGCGAGCAAAAAAGGGAACTTTTCCTTCTGCTTCTACCCGTTGGGCGCGGGCCATTTGGAGCTGGTGTCGTTCCAGCAGAACTGATTTTCCACTACCGGGGTCACCCAACAATACAAAAATATGCTGGCTATGCTCTTCAACCACCGTTTCGAATGAGTCGAACCCTTCTTTTGATTCTAGATACTTTTCACCCATCACACTTTCTGCTTGAGGGATGAGCAGGCTGAGTTTGACAAAGTTCTCTTCTAATGCCCCATCGATTTTGGGGGTGAGGGTATTGATCCGCTCTTGGTAGAATTCTTCGAGTGCACGGACGGCCGGATCTACGGCCAGGGTTGGCTCGGGCAACGGCCCAACAGCTTCTATCAGCTTCTGGGTGCAAATGGCCCAGCCGGTCCCCTCTTCTGGGTGATCAGACTTAGCCACCACAAGCCCGATCACCTGACCGGTTTCTTCATCTTGCAACGGTGTGCCGCTAAAGCCATGATCAATAATGACTCCTTTGGCGCTCTCTTTTTCGAGCTGTATCCAGCCGTTGGCGTTGATGTCTAGAATGACGCCTCCGGCCGATTTTCCGGCCGGGCTATCTTTGGGAAAGCCATAGGCCCAATACCGATGGTGACGCAGTTCTTCGGCCAGGGGTGTGGGTGCCAGCCCCAGCGGGGTAAATGTTTTTAAGGGTTCAGCAAAGGTCAGCACGGCCACGTCAAGCTCCCAATTGATGGCAGTGACGGCCGTTTTTAGTTTATGGTCACCAGCAAGGAAGAATGGGAGGTCAACCTCAACTATGGTTTCGCCAAAAACAATTGTGCCTCTTTGGTCATCCCCCAGCCCGCGTGCTTTTTGCACGACGTGGGCGCAGGTGAGCAGCCGGTTTTGATCGAGGAGGAAACCGCCGCCGGCCGGGCTGCCGCTGGTGGAATAGATTCTTGCTATTGATTGTTTGTATGAAAGCAGTTCAAGCATATTGTTCAAAAGTCAAAAATATTGACTGCCGCGCAAAGCGCGGCAGAGCTGTGAATCGCTACCGCTCTCACAGCAAAACGGAGTTCAGAGCCCTATTTGAGATGGGGGCGACGCACTAACCGAAAACCGAAATTGAAGCCACGGTACGTAGGAAGGGCGCTGCCACGATAAGCGGAACGCGCATTGAAATGATTGCTGAGCCACGCACCGCCACGCACAACCCGCGTATCACCACTTTGGTCAACCAAGGCAAATTTGGGGTCATCATATTTATTCTGGCACCATTCCCAAACGTTGCCGCTCAAATCATACAGGTTTAAGCTTTCATTTTTGCCATGGGGGTAGATACCAACGGTAGACGTGCGGCGGATACCACTACCACTCGTATTTCCTTTTTCAGCATCATATCGGTTTCCATACGGGTAGAATTTCGAATCAGCCCAGCGTGCAGCCACCTCCCATTCGTATTCATGAGGCAAACCAACCTCATACCCCAACTTATCGCTCAACCAGCGGCAAAATGCGATCGCCTGATACCAGCTCACAGTTTCCTTAGGGTGATTCGTAAACTGGAAGCTTTGTGCACCAAAGTTCTTTTCTTCATCTGGCAACCTATCCCACCAACGAGGATCATAAACATCGTCTGCCTGCACAAAACATTCAAACTGGCCTAATGTGATAGGGTATTGAGCCAGTGCGAAATCTTGCTCAATCTCAACTTCTATCATTCCTTCTTTAAGCATATTCGGGAAGATTCTGGCAAGCCCCCGTTTCAAAATAGTTGATGAATCTTTCGCATCGAATGAATTATAAGCATCTTTATCGCCTCCTATTCCATACACACCTACAGGCACCACTTCCCCCCAAATAATATCGGGAACCTTCACCCCGTCTTGCAATACAAAACGAACCCCACGTCTGTCATCAAGTGGGGTTCCGTCTGTCAATCTTAAACGTCCTAAAGCTCGTCCTAAAGCGGCTCGAGCCTGTGCATCAGAGTCTCCTTTCAAATCGGTCAGGCGTGGCCTCCACTTCTCTCTCAACCGCACCAACTTCTCGTCTGGCAACATTCGTACCCCGCCCTCTGTTAGGCAACGGGCGGTCAATTCCGGTTGGGCGTCCGCCAGCCAATCAATGACATGGCTGCAATCTGTCCCATATAAACCGGCCAACAAAATCACAGTCTCTTCCCAATTGGTTGGCTCCCACCAGTTTTCCGGTTCCCAAATGCCGGTCGGGTCTAGCTCGCCTAATCGGTGGTCCAAAGCTCGAGCGGCGAAGTACTCTTGCAGCAGTTGGTGGGTAAAACGCACCTCATTCCCGATCTCTAACAAGTTGGCCTTACGGGCTAATTGAGGACCAGTCTCACCCAACTCAGCGGTTAAAAATCGCTCCGCTTTGCTCAGTGGCATTGTTGTCAGTGTCTTCCCTACAACTTCAATCGTTTCAGTGGCGGCCCGCTGCATCTCCCAAGCCAAATCAATCAACGCTTGATACAACGCCTGCCCCTCACTGGGCAAATCAGTCAGCCCTTGAATCTGGGTCAGCTCATCTTCAGATTCAACAGTTTCTCGCCCAATCAAATGGATCACAAACTTCTCAAACAGATCCCCCCGGTTTTTAGGCAAGGTTCGGGCCTCGGTTAAATCAAAAACTGAAACGATCATGTAGAGCATGTAGGGGTTCTTGGCCAAGTTCAGCAGCACGGCGGGATGGTCTCGCTCTACGACCCACTGCTCCCAATAGCTGTTGTCTTTATTCTCCTCATCTCTCCAAGTCCATCCCCAATAGCAGTTCGGAGGCAACCGTTTGTAACACCAAAAAATACCGTCTGCATCAGCCAGCTTTTGCTCTTTTCCCCAACTTTGGAAGCGTTCAAGCTGTTGTTCTGCTCCCGCAGCAGCTAACTCCCAAAATAGCTTCATCCCCTCCTCTTCCCCTAAATAGTTGCACACGTACTCTTTAATCTGAAGCGGGTCAAGCGGCTCTACCTCAATCCGGTTCAGTTTTAATTCTTTGTAGTCTAATGTGCGGCAGCTCACAATCAATAATAGGTCTGCATGTTTTTCGGCAAAGGCAGCCACTTGACTAAATTTTTCCGTATACAGTTCGGCCGGCACCTCGTTGACCCCATCCAACAATAAGGCAACTCGCTTTTGGGCGATTAGTTCATCTAAAAACGGGGCTAACGGCCCAGCTTGACTTTGTAAAAATTGCTCCAATGACACATCATCTCGCCAACGGCCCAAACGGGCAAAAAACGGTATCGGATTATCGGCCGTGCGATCACAACATTGCTGAAGATCAACTGCTAACTTAAGCAATGTCGTTGTTTTGCCAGATCCTGGCTCGCCGAGCAAAACGGCTCGCCTTATCTCGCCAATCTTTTCAATCGCATCATCAAAGCCGATTTGTTCGGCCGATTGTTGTTGAAACTCTTCCTGCACACGTATGTGCATGTAACGCACCTTGGCCGCAGGCCGTTTACGCCTAATCGTTGCCTCTCCCGAAAGACCCACATAATGTTCATAATGAGCGCTACCAGCCTCTTTCTCTAAATTCTCCAAGTGTTGCAGTAAAGCTTCCTCAAACGTCAGCTTTGCCAATTCTAGCTGGATAGGTTGAGTCACCCCGTCTGGCTTTTCTTCAGCGCTACCTTCATGAATAATCGTCACGGGGCCGTGATAAACATTAACATCTTTACCATGGTAGATGTCGCGTTCAGCTTTATCACGGCCGACAACATCTCCCTGCACTGAATCAACCTCAATATCGGTTCCCCCTCTTGCCATCTGTTTTGCTGTCACATCATGAATAGGTTCAGTCGCCAAATCTGGGATACTTTCAGCAATTAAACGGGTGGGAATCGCCAAAGCGACCTTTTCAACTTCATCCAAACCAGCCTGGCTCACCATGCCAATTATTTGGTTCATCGCTTCGTTCCACAGCGGCGCACCGCTAAAGCCGTGTTCAATACGCCGCCCCTGTTGCATCGTCCCTTCAAGCTGCAACAAGCCAGCCCCATCAACGTCTAAAATTTGCCCATGTGCCATCGTTCCATTCGGCACCCCCTTCGGAAAGCCAAACGCCTGAAACGACTGCTTCCAAAATGGTCTGATTTTATTTGGTGCGACGGCAAGCTTAGGGATATTTTGCGTCAGATTAAGTGGTTGTTCCAGCTTTAAAACAGCAACGTCTACCTCCCAATCACAAGTTACGACCGTCCCCCAATATGGGTTTTCCATTTCGGGGTCGAATGGTTGTACTCCAAACAGTTTAGGCAGGTCAAAAGGAACAGCAGACTCATTTAATATAATTTTATGTCGATCATTAATCCCAAAAGAGAAAGCTTTTTGCAGAACATGTGCACAGGTCAATAGTCGGCTCTCACTAATCAAAAACCCTGATCCAGCAATCCCCCCAGACTGAGTTCGTATTCTTGTGATAATTTGAGTGTGGTCTAGAGGCTCTATCATTTCAAAGTTGCTCGCTAATTATTTATGTTAATTCTACCAAATCTCGAACAATCCCTAAAGCGGATATTTAGATTTTTCTCTTTTCTTAGCTCGTTCTTTGCCAAGATTCCCGCAATTCCGTGTCTTGTAGCACAAAATAGCGGTAAGTTGGGTAGCTGAGTGGATGTTCTACCTGTCGATTAATGATTTCACGAACCTTATTAAGTGAGATTCCAAGCTGCAAATATTCAGCGATCTGTTCTCTAAAAGGGTCCAAAACCCGGTTTTTGCTTCGGCTCCCTTTGGGCCGGCCTAACTTCTTGCCGCTGGCTCGGGCCGCTTCCAACCCTTGCTTTGTACGCACTGATATAAATTCTCTTTCAGCCTCGGCAAAGTAGCTGTAAATGGCCAAGAGTAATTTTCGATGTGCGCTTGTCGTTGAAAGTTCTGGCTGGCGTACAAATATAATCTCGACCCCATTCTCACTCAATTGGTTGATAATAGTGATCACTTCAAACATGTTGCGGCTCAACCTACTAAGCTCTGCAATTAGCAGGGTGTCCCCAGCATGCAAACGATCCAACAGTTCGTCTATCCGCCTTTCTTTAGAACCTTTGGTAGAGGAGATTTCAACGTTGATAAATTCTGTGATTTGTAGATTGTTTTGCTGTGCGTGTTTAAGCAACAGATATTCTTGTTTTTGCAGATCTTGTTTATCTGTGCTGACGCGGATATAGCCGATGACGGTCATGTGGTTGGGATGATTTTTACGATTGTAGGATAAAAGGGTGAATAGGCTCTATTTTATACTAAATTTAGTGGGTTTTGTCAGGTAGTTTTTTATGCAGGGTTGGGAGGAATAAACGGCCGTTTTTATATACAAAACGCATTCGCCTTCATAGCAGGCTGAGTGTCTGTTGAACTATTCGAATTTATCGAATAGTTCAAATTTTTGATCTTATCTACAGGTACATCAACATCGAATTTAGTTTTCACAGATACGGAATGTTCGATGTTTAACGGCGTTTGCTTAAAGGGCGTTCGATGTATAATTGCATTCAAACTACATAAGCCTTTATACATAAAGAAAATTTAGGAGATCGACATCATGGCTGTATTTAAAAATGGGCACGCCCTCATTGTGGGAGTTGGAGATGATTTACCGGTAACAATTACTGACGCGAAAGGCATCGCTAAAAATTTGAAGGATGAAGAGCGGTGTGCCTATCCACCAAGTCAGGTAAATTTACTAACGGGAGAGAGGTCTGATCGGGATTCAATCATTGCAGGTCTGGACAAACTGATTGCAGACTGTACCGAAGAATCTACTGCTGTTATCTACTTTTCTGGGCACGGGTATGAAGTTGATTCGGGGTTTGGGAAATTCTATTTCTTGATGCCTCATGGCTATAAGGTCAATAACTTAAAGAAAACGGCTCTCAGTGGACAAGACTTTGTAGACAAAATCAGAGACATTCCAGCAAAGAAGAAACTGATTCTTCTGGACTGTTGCCATGCTGGTGGATTTAGTGACGCTGCAAAAGCACCGGGTGTGCCGCCGATGACAAAATCACCCATCCCGCCAGAGACAACAGCGATCTTAGGGGAAGGAAATGGAGTGATCTTGATTGCGTCTTCAAAAGCAAATGAGCTATCTAGAGCGGGCTCCCCTTATAGTGCATTTACACTGGCCTTGTTAGAAGCTTTGAATGGGGTTGGGAATGCAGAAAATGACGGATTCGTGCGAGCCACAGATTTGGCTTTGCATGCACGTGAAGTCGTACCAGGTCGAACAGATGATACACAACATCCTATTCTGAAATTTAAGGCAGCTGATGATTTTGAAGTTGCTTATTATGCGGGCGGTGATGTGAAGCCGAAAGGGCTTCCGTTTGATGTAAGTGCGATCAAGATTGACAGTGAGCCTCGGGGATCTAGCACAATTATCAATTCTGGTGGTGGTGCGGTTATTCAGGGGAATGTCAATACCGATGGTGGGGATTTTGTCGGCCGGGATCAAATAAATAAAGTTGGCAATGTTGGCGCGGGTGCAGCTGTAGCTCAAGGTAGGGGAGCCAGAGCACAAGTCAACAATCAAGGTTCTCAAAAATTTGCGATGATAGATGGCTTGCTTCAATCTCTGCTTTCTGATCTGGAGGGTTTGCCAACTGAGCGTAAAGCAGAGGGTGAAAAAGTAGCCAATTTCGCAAATGGGTTTGTGGCTGAGGTTAAGTCCGATTCGCCCAATTCATTTACTCTTGAGGTAATGAAAAATGGTTTGCTAGAAGCTGCCGCGGTGTTGGCGAATGAACGGCCGGGCGTTCCAATCAAAGCTGAAATGGTGACAGAAGCGATTTGATCACATCATCAATTAATTCGTGCGGACTTAGCTATGCGGAACCATTGGTTTAAGTTATTATTGACAAATAGTAATTCATTGATTCTAAAACTTCGCAAGACAATAACATCCAAAAATGACAGAAGATCGGGAACCAGCTACTAACAATCAAATAGGCAACGAAAACAATAGCATTGGAGACACCGGAAGCGATACGAGGTTGGCCCAAGGTCAAGAAAACATTGCAGGAGATAACAATAAAAATGTCAACCTCTACTTCCTGAATGCAACAGAAGGAGTCTTGCAAGAACTGTTTTCTCAGAACAGTGATTTACTATTTGAGTTATTAAATCGTGCAGAGGGGGCCCCGCTTAAGCAGTTTAATTCTTCAAGATTCTCATCTCTTGATAAAATTACTCGTGAGCTACATGATCCAAGGTCAAAAATCGAAGATTCAGGATTAGTTCGATTAGCCCAATTCATCCGGCATGATCAACGGGTAAGCCAAGAGCACAAAGTTAAACTCCAACAGATATTCGATGAAATCAAACAAAAAGAGGAGATTGATTTAGAGGCAATGAAGGAGCCACAAAGTACAGAATGGGTTCTTCAGGTTGCGATTAGCAACCGAGCTGAGGGTTTTAATTCGCAATCAGGTCAAAATTATCATCTACTCGCATGGATCAATCAGGCTGAGTCGAATACTCCAGCCGAAAACTTTTTTGATCCAGATCAAAATGAGACCTTTGCCTTTGACCTGATTGAAATTGGGAATATGGTCTATGAGCTCATCAAAAAAGCAGAACAGATGGGGCGAAAAATCAAACAAGTCGAGTTTTTCCTCCCGTATGAACATTTGATTCTTCCAGTTGATCGGTCAAAGCATGTGGTAGAAGACCGAGACAGCAAGCGAAAAAAAATCTTAAAGTTAATCAATCGGTATCCCATTGTGGTTCGATCACACGATCGAGCATTTGCAAATATTTCGAAATCATCGGCATTAACAATGTGGAATAATTGGGAAGACAAATGGAAACATCTGACTACACACAAAAAGTCACTCCTACTGGCGGTAGACCCAGCAGATTGCCTTGATGATCTTCATGATCTAATTGACGGCGACTGTGAATTAGGATGCAGTTGGCTGAAATTAGATCCAAACTCAGGTCTTGATCCAAAGGAAATCGAAGATCTATTTAGGGACCTTATATTTTTTGGCATTCCCATTCTGATTTGGTTTCATAAATCTGGATTAGAGGAACATGATTTAGAATCCTTATTTGAAGCATTTTGCAATGCTTTATTTGAGGAGGGAATTACATTGCCAGATTCAAGCGATGATTTTATTGATGGGGCAGACACCTTAGCAGAAAAGATCAATAAGGTTCGCCAATCGAGGGGCGCACGCCGCAACAAATCTCATATTGGTAATCATTTAGCAGTAATGCTCGATGGACCTGACTTTGAAAACTTGCCGAAAGCAGCAAGTGATACGTGGAGAAGGAAATTAAGATGATGGAAGAAATTGACATTAACACAGACTGGTTTGTATTTGGTGGTGATGGCTCAGTTGATCTTGCGAGCATACCGGATGCACCACCGTGGCGAAATTTTGAGAACGAGAACCGGAAGACGGGAAAAGAATTCAATATCGATATTGAGGCCAAAGCTTTGGTGAATACGGCCATTTATCTGCGCCGGCCCCTGTTGGTTACTGGCCCACCGGGGACGGGTAAATCGAGCTTGGCCCATGCGATTGCCAAAGAGCTCGATTTAGACGATGTGATTAGCTGGCCGATCAATTCACGCTCAACGGTCAAAGATGCACTGTATCAATATGACCCGATCGGCCGCTTGCAATCGAGCCAAGACAACCCAGATGGGGCAAAGGTTGATCAATCAAAAGAGATCGGCCGATATTTGCGTTTGGGGCCGTTAGGCACCGCTTTTGCTTTAAGCAAGAATGCAAAAAAGGAAGCGGGAAACAAGCCGACGGTTCTACTGATCGACGAGATCGATAAAAGTGACATCGATCTGGCAAATGACCTGTTGCATATTTTTGAGGATGGTCAATTTGCGATTCCAGAAATATCGCGCTTGAAATTAAAGGAATCGGTTGAGATTCGAACGCATAACGACCAAATAGACTTTACGGTGAATCCGAATGGTCAAATTGTGTGTGAAGAGTTTCCGATTGTGATCATCACCAGCAACGGTGAGCGGGAATTACCTTCTCCTTTTATGCGCCGCTGCTTGAGCCTAGATATTGATCCGCCAAATATGAATAGGCTGGTTGAAATTGCCGGGAGCCACCTGCAGTCACTTGATGAAGACCAAATCGAAGAGATTCGGAAGTTGGCTCACTCATTGGTGAACCGTAGAGAGAAAAATGAGTACGTGGCGACTGATCAGCTGCTGAATGCGGCTTACTTAATCATGAGCGGGATTGAAGCAGATAAACGCATTAACTTGAGTAATACGGTGGGCAAGCAGAAACTACTGGACTTTATTCTAAAGACGATTAGCTATATCGATGTCAAAAAGTAAGTTGGGAAACGGGACAACTGAATCGATAAACATTGACGCACTGAATGCGGCCGATATCGCTTGGCTGGCGTCTGTGTTACCAACGATCGGGACCTTGAAAGTTGACCCTGACCCAGCTATGGCTACACCGCCAACCGACGGTCCTGATTCTAATAGCGAGACTAATCCAACAAACCCAGAAGAAACTATGGGTGAAGATGAAGATCCAACCGCTTCTGTCAAGAGTGACATTGGCGGTGATGGGGATGGTGTTGCTAGAGGGGTACCCCTCAGGATCCCGGCCGCATCTGCGCTACCCAACCGTCTAGAGATCAGCCGGAGCCTCCGGCCACTAATGGAACGGATCGATTCATCGTCTCGATTTACACTGGATGAGTTAAAAACGGCCGAAATCAGCGCTGAAAAGGGGAACGGCCAGATCATTCCAATCTTTAAGCCGGAACAAGAGCGATGGCTTGATTTATGCCTGATTGTGGATCGGCTCCCATCGATGGATATTTGGCTACAAACGGCGCAAGAGCTACACACGCTTTTTGCGCAGATAGGTGTATTTCGGCATGTTTTTCTTTATCGAATGGAGCAAGATTATAAAGGGAAGTTACAGCTACGTTCAGGCATAATTGGTACCGGCCGGGTATGTAGTGGCAAAGAGATAAATGATTGTTCCGGCCGACGAATATCTTTAGTCTTTAGCGATTGCACTGACGATCAATGGTATTCTGGGGAAGCCCATAAATTAATTGAAGGTTGGATACGAAGTGTACCAACTGGGATTCTACAGCCCTTGCCTGCATCATTGTGGACAACAACGGTCTTAGATGAAATTGAGTACTTTTTGGTGAATTCACAATCTCCAATTACTCGTAATAAGGACTTTGAAGAAAGAGTTGCACCTTATTGGAGAAACGAAGCGAGACCTACCGGAACACCAATTCCGGTTTTACCCCTAAATGAAAAATCGATTTTAAACTGGGCCAAACTGACCGTAGGGAAAGGGACCTTTTGGTTCCCGGGCTACTTTTTGCCGACGCCTAAGACTGCAGCAATTAAGTACTTTGAAGAAGAAGAAACTGATGTTGAAACGATTTGGCAAAACTTTTGCTCAATTGCGTCACCTACAGCACAGCAGTTGGCGGCCTATTTATCAGCATCACCACCAGTATTGCCGGTGATGCGCTTGGTGCAGAAGGTGATGTTGCCCAACTCACGCCAATCCCATTTAGCAGAGGTTTTACGCAGCCCACTCTTTTTGGATAGAGACATTGAAGAAAAGAAAAAGATTGAATCAGTTGATCAAATTCGTTTTGAGTTTATGCCGGGTGTGCAAACTTATTTGAAT
>JAHDEN010000136.1 GCA_020628815.1 Chloroflexota bacterium
AGCCCACTCAGAAAATCTGAATGGGCTTTGAATTACTTATCTAGAACGGCTTAAAGACTAATCGAAATCAAATCCGTCGTCGGCTGATTCGCCGTCGTTTTTAGCCCAAGCCATAATCTCAAACGATAGTCGGTCAAAGTAGCTATTTTCTGGTAGCTCTGGATCAGAGCCATACGCAATGTCATTAATTTTCGCATTAATGATCAATGACGCGGTTTCAAGAACGATCACTTCGTCTTGGCCAACTAATACCGGCTCACCTTTTGGCTCAAGCTTTGCTTTCAAAGCCTCATCCATAAAGGTGTTCTCGCTCATGGCCACTTTTGTGATGGTCCGGATGTCGTTTTTATCGAACAGCCAAACTTCTAAAGCGGTCACAGCGCGGCTTCCACCGCTGCCGATTGTTTCTGAGATGCCGACACCACATTCGCCCAAAAATTCACCGGCTGAATTTTCGATGCTAAAGGAGTCGTCGTATGCATCTTGCCCGTAGTTGTACGTGGTACGGTAGGTCGAAATCGGAATAACGCCCCCGCTACCACCGCTTGTATCGGCCGACGATGAGCCCATGTCGATATCCGCATCGTCTAGGTATTCAGTTTTGGTTGCGGCCGCAGATGAAACGCTGCTGCTAGAAGAAGCGGTCCGGCCTCCGGGTGGATTGATCGGCAATAACCCTTCATCATCGTCGTACCCATCAGAATTGTTATTCCAGAACCACCAGAACGCACCCACCAACAAGAGAAGAACAAGCAGCCAGCCAAGCGAAGTCAGCCATCTAACTAAACCGCCACCGGTTTCTGCAGCTTGATCTGCTAATGGTGCATCTGGATTGGCGCCTGCGTTTGCCATGATCGTGGCACAGTTCCCTTGTCCCAGCACTTCAACCAATTTCTCTAAGCGGTCTTTAGCGGCCGGATTTGGCAATACGATCAAATTCCCGTCACCATCGGTAGAACCAGATGCAGCGCGATTCACTGCGTCACAAATTGCAATACCAGAATCTGGCCAATTAACCGCATCTAGTGCAGCTTTTGCTTGATCAGCATTTAGCTGATTTTGAGCATATTGATCGGCCAAACCGCGCAAATAAAATTGTTGATAATCAACTGTCCGAAGCTCTTGCGGGGTAGCATCAACGTAGTCAACAGGAGTCAACCCCCAACCAAAAATCACCAATCCAATGAAAAAGCCCACAATAAATGTGATCAATGGCATTAGATTTAGATTTTTGACAACCGCTCTTATCATACTTGTGTCCATAAAAAATGTCCTACCTGTGGAATCTTTACCCGCAATACGAATTTGCTAACCCTCATTAAGGGCTGAAGATTACCTTGCTGTCCCATATTAATCTTCAGCTGGGTAGGAACGTTTTGATTTAAGTGGGACATTAAAAAAATCCCGTTCCTAAGTTTAAAAAAATCCCCTCAAGATTGCGTGAATTTATGTTACCATAATATTTTTTTGCACACAACATATGTGCTGTGAAGCCTTGGTATGCAAGTTCTGCAGATGAACGTACCTAAGGCGATTGGTATACTACCTAATTCGCGATTGTGGGAAATCGCTTAACAGGACCATTATTCGTAAAAATAAATTGAATCCTTAAAGGGCTGAAATTTTAAATCCTCTCAGAGAGTACCTCGTTTTTGATACAGAACGTAGGGATTGAGGGTGTGTGGGCCATTGGATTAGTTGAAATAAATAGGAAGAGATGAAGCATTTTATAAATTTAGTTGATTTGTCATCTGATGAGGTGAATGGGCTGGTTACGCTGGCTCTAGAGATAAAGAAAGAGTTGAAGGCTGGCGGCAATCGGCCCCGTTTGAAAGGGAAAAACTTGGGCATGCTCTTTCAAAAGCCATCACTGCGTACACGTACCTCGTTTGAAATCGGAATGGTGCAACTGGGCGGATACGCGCTGGGGCTATCTCCGGCCGAAGTTAAGATGGGTGAGCGAGAAAGTCCGGCCGACGTTGCGCGTGTGCTATCTGGCTATGTCGATGGGATTATGGCCAGAGTCATTGAACATGACACCGTTTTAGAATTGGCAGAATATGCTTCTGTTCCAGTTATCAACGGATTGTCAGATTACAACCACCCGGTTCAAACAATGGCGGACTTGCTAACCATTCATGAGCAGTTCGGCCGCTTAGACGGTATAAAGCTAACGTATGTCGGGGACGGGAATAATGTTGCTCGATCTCTGATGTTTGGTGCTATGCAGACCGGTGTCGATTTTACAATTGCCACCCCCGCAGGGTATGACCTGTCAGAAGACGATTTTGATACCGCTGAAAAACTTAAATCTGGCTCGGCACAGTTCAAACAGATGCGTGATCCTGATCGTGCTGTGGCTGAAGCGGATGTCATTTATACCGATGTGTGGACCAGCATGGGTCAAGAGGCTGAACGCGAAGAACGGCTAAATGTTTTCCCCCCATATCAAATTAATGCGCAGCTGCTTTCAAAGGCAAAGCCCGAAACGATTGTGATGCACTGTTTACCCGCACATCGTGGGGAAGAAATTACGGCCGATATTGCAGACGGGCCACGTGCGGTTGTATTCCAGCAAGCAGAGAACAGAATGCATGCTCAAAAGGCGATTTTAGTCCGTCTATTAGGAGAAAATTAGCCCAAGAATTATAAATGACTAACAGGTTATAGGATGAAATAGTCGTTTACTATATTATCGACCATAATTAAGGCGTAATATTTGGCTAATCGGTACCAGCGTTTGTTTGCACAATGGCTGCTAAATAATCGTGAATCAAGAAAGGTAAATCATGTCTCAGCAATCGAGTATGGCAGAAACACGCGGGCATTCGCTCATTTGGGAGCAAAAATGGGAAGAAGCCCTAAAAGAATTTGAAGTCGCCCTGCAGGAAAATCCTGATAATCCAACCATTCATGATGGGATTGCGACTGCCAAACGAGAGCTGGGAGATACAAAAGGGGCATTGATCCATTTTGAAAAAGCAGCCGAGCTCACAGATCAAAACACGATTTATCTGAGACAGGTTGCCGATTTGCAGCAAAAAATGGGGAATCTAAAAGAAGCGGCCGAGACTTTTATGAAGATCGGTGAAAAGCACCTATCAGACAAACGGTTGTCTGATGCGGTTGATAACTGGGTGTTGGCCACACGCTTTAACTCTGACCATTTAAAAGCCCATGAGCGGTTGGCGAAAGTCTACGAAAATCAAGAACGGCCGTGGCTGGCGGTCAACGAGTTCCTTGAAGTCGCCCGTATTTACGAAAATCAAGGGCAACTTAATCGCGCTTTAAGGGCTTGTGAACGGGCCTTAAAAATTGACCCTCGCAATACGGAGGCGTTAACGGCCGCGGAGCTGTTAAAAACCGGTGATCAGGCGTTTCCACAAAATAGCCGTATTCACAGTGATCAGCCAGCCTCTGAAAGTCGGCTAACAGGCAACTACCGCTCGGCTCAAATTGAAATTCCTGTAGCAACCCCAGTCGCAGATCGTTTGCAAAAAGCGCGTGAGCAGATGGCTGAAGATATTTTCTCGGCCGATGTTGTCGGGCAAGACAACGATGTCAATTTGATGGCCCTGATCTCGCAAGGGTTGACCGACCAAACTCAAGGGGATTATGCGGCCGCAACGAGCAGTTTTGTCGAAGTGGTAAACAACGGGTTACGCACACCGGCCGTCCTTTACACCCTGTCTCAGCTTTACCAAATGCAAAGTCAGTTTGCAGAAGCTATTCCCCTATTAAACGAACTCATCGATCTACCAGAGTATGAGTTTGTGCGCCTGTATGGCTTGGGTGAATGTTTGCGTGGTTTAGGTCACATTGGCAAAGCAATTGAATACTACATCGAAGCGTTAATTTACATCGATCTGCCAACAGTCTCGGCCGATAAACATGATCGGCTAAAAACACAGTATGCTGAATTGCACGAAAGCTTAGCCGCAGAGGTTGCGGTTGATCAGGCGACGTCATTCGCCTTAGCCTTTGCTCGATTCCTGCAAGCTCCAAAATGGCCTGAAGCGATTTTAGATTCTCGCAGAAGGCTAGATAGCATTTCGGCCGAGCCCGGTTCAATGATCATGGGAGACATGCTCAACGCCGGTTCATCACGCATTCTTGAATCGTTGCAGCTGTCTCAAGAATATGCGGAACAGGGGCTGTATGATTCTGCGATTGAAGAGGTTTATCGAGCCATTGAAGTCAGCTCTAATTATTTACCCGCACATATACAAATGGCAGATTTGCTAGCGGCTAAAAACAAACATGCGCAAGCATCCCTAAAACTACAAACAATCGGCCGGACCTATATGGTTCGTGGGGATAAAGAGGGGGCGATTGGTGTGCTGCAAAAAGCGGCCGCAATTGCACCACTAAACGCTGACACCCAACAAACGTTAATGGATCTGTTAAATGAAATCGGCCGCAAAGAAGACATTATCGGGCAATATCTAATTATGGGTGACACCGCCTATCAACAGGCCCAACTAGAAGATGCGCGCAAACATTACGTAGAAGGGCTAAAAATGGCCCAGCAAACTGACATATCGCCAGAGCTAAAAGGAAATCTGCTGCAACACTTAGGCAATCTAGAGATGCAGCAGTTAGATTGGAAACGAGCCTTGCCGATATGGCTAGAGCTAACCCGGATTAACCCGGATAACGGCGACTTTGTTAAAAACTCTGTGAAATCTCTGTATAACTTAAACGAAAAGAGCAAAGGGGTAAAACTGCTTGATCAACAAATCGTAAAGCTGATCAAAGCCAAACAGGGGCGCACAGTCTTTAAAATCTTAGAAGACTTGGTTACTGAATTTCCCAATGATCCCGGTTTGGTTGAGCGTCTCTCCCGCCTGTACGCCCGCACCAATCAAAAAGCTAAAGCTATCTCCTTGCTTGATCAATTGGGCGAAGCTTTGCTCAATGTGGGCAACCACCGTTTAGCAGAAAAAACAATTCAAAAGATTTTATCTTTAGACCCGCCCAACAAAGAAGCGTACCAACAGTTGCTCGTACAGCTTAAATCGCTTTAAACGGTAATGTGAACCATAACGATGCCGTGGTATAGGTATAAGACATACACGAGTAAACGTTTGTTTTGACCACAACATCGTTCAACCTGTTTTAATCTATCAGAATCTAAGCCATCAGATGCGTATGGGTTAAAAAAGCTCGATCACATCTCCCATCATCCTCAGCCATGAACACACCGTAGATGAATTTTTCATTCGATTTTATTAGCGCACAACTAGCTCAATTAACCGAGTGGCAGGCCATTCTTGACGTTTTTCTTGTAACAATCGTCATCTTTATAGGCCTAAAGCTGATCCAAGGAACCCGTGCAGTACAAATGCTGCGTGGCTTTCTAATTGTGGCTGCCGTTCTCTACGTTGCTTTTTCTTCCGTATCTTTACAGCTTCCAGCTCTAAGTTGGCTGATTCAGCAAGTGCTGCCCGTTCTATTTTTTGCGATACCGGTTATTTTCCAGCCAGAATTACAACGGGCCTTGGAACAACTGGGGGGGGCGAGTCGGTATTTAAGATTGTTTCAACGCAAGCAGCCGAATCATGCGTTAGAGTCAGTCATTACAGCCTCGCGTCGTTTATCAGACCGCAGGCACGGGGCTCTTATCGTTTTTGAACAAGATACGGGGCTACAAGAATATGTTGATACGGGAGTCAAAATTAATGGAGAGCCTTCACCCGATCTGCTGCTAACCATTTTCAATAAAAACACTGAATTACATGACGGCGCCATTATTATCCGTAATGGACAATTAACTGCGGCCGCCTGCGTTTTGCCTCTCTCGGCCGCCAATGTGTCTGACCGGCAAATCGGGCTACGCCACCGTGCGGCGTTGGGTATTAGCGAAGTAAGCGATGCGGTTTCAGTTGTCATTTCAGAAGAAACCGGCCGATTTGCGATCACACACAACGGCAAACTCGTCAAAGAAAATCGACATGATCCACAAGGGCGCGAAATGTCAGAACAACTTAAACAACTGTTGGAGGCATTGCTAAAAACCTGATGGGAACTTTTGATTATCTGCGGAAATTTACAACCGCTTTGCTTTCAAACATTGCAACTCTGGCGCTGTCGTTTATTTTGGCGATTATTGTTTGGAGTGCGGCCAATCGGGCCAACGACCCGATTATTACCAGCACAATTGAAATCCCAATCGCAAAGCAAGGGTTGCTTTCAATAGATGGAACGGCAACCTTAGCTGAGGACACCGTTCGCATAACGTTTCAGGGCCCCACGTCGATAGCAGGCCCTCTGCTGGCCAGCGACTTTACAGCATTTGTAGATCGCAGCACCCTGCCGCTAGGAGAGTCGGAAGCGCTGGTACAAATTGTGCCGAACGATCCTAATCTAACGATTGAAATTTTAGCGCAGGAGCCCCAAATGGTTGTGGTCAATGCGATCCCGATTGTCACAATTGAAATTCCGGTTAAACCTTCGGTGCGCGGTGAAGTTGCTCGGGGGTACGAGATGGGGGGAACGGTTGTTGATCCAAATGTGATTTTGATAACCGGCCCGGAAAACGAGGTCAATCGCATCGCATCGGCCGAAGTGAGTTTGTTTTTAGAATCTTCGCGTGAAAGTATTTCGGTTGAGCGGGTTCCGACTTGGCTTGGCCCAGACCAGCGGCCGGTTGCGCTGGGCAATTTAGAAACGAACGTCAGCGAAGTCACCGTTTCAATTGAAGTCAAACAGACGGCCGGGGTCAAGGTCGTTCCCATCATTGCCACATGGCAAGGAGAACCGCCTGATGGGTATAGATTATTGGCGATTGATGTCGATCCACAGACCGCTTTAATTACAGGATCACCCAGCTTGCTCGACCAAACCCAATCGATCGAAACTGAAGAAATTGATATTTCAGGCGCGGTTGAGTCGTTTGATGAACGAGTGCCGTTAAACCTTCCGCCTGGTGTTGAGCTAGACGAAGTACAGCCGGTTATTTTAAGCGTTGAAATCGAACCGATCTTAACATCGGATGTGATTCGCAAGGAAGTTGAGGTTCGAGCATTAGGCGAAGGGTTGACCATGACGCTTCAAACGGAGGAAGTAACGGTCTTTCTGTTTGGTCCATTGCCTGTGCTAAACTCTGTGACGGTTGACGATGTGAGTGTGACCCTTGATTTGCTTGATCTGGGGCCGGGAACACATAATATCAAGCCAATTGTGAACGTTACCGCCACCGATGTAGAGTTCCGTTCTACTCAACCTGAATTTATTACTGTTGAAATTCAGTCTCTCGAAGAGCTTGAAGAGGCGGAATTGGGCGGGTTGACCGATGGCTCTGATCCTCCTGCGGCCGACCGGCCAACTGAAGACGAAAACGCTACAAACTACCCTGAACCGGAAAATTAATTTTAACTAGATTTCAGCCATTCTGTTTAACAGGATGTGCTCAACTCTACCTCCCTTTGCCATGGCTCAAAAAGGTGTGGTCGCCCTTGTCGGCAGACCAAATGTCGGAAAATCTACCCTATTTAATCGTCTCGTCGGCCGTCGTTTGGCCGTTGTTTCAGAGATAGCTGGCACAACGCGTGACCGGCTGTATGCGGACACCGAATGGGGAGGCGTTGTATTTACCGTTGTAGATACAGGCGGTATCGAAATGTTGGAAGGGTGGCACACAGACCCACTTTCTGAAGATTCTGAACGATTTCTCGATTCGATCAAAAGCCAAGCACAGGTTGCGATTCAAGACGCAGATGTGATTGTCCAATTGGTAGATGGGCGTGCAGGTCTAACATCGGCCGACCGCGAAGTGGCCAACATTTTGCGCACCACGAAAAAGCCAACCCTTGTTGCAGCCAACAAGTTAGACGACTTGCACACAATGAAGAATTTGATGTACGAGTTTTATGAGCTGGGTGTGGGGGAAGTTTATCCGGTATCGGCCGAACACGGCCGGGGAACCGGCGACTTGCTCGATGTGATCGTTGATCAACTGCCACAGCTTGAAGATGTTGAAGAAGATGATTCGATCAAGATTGCTCTGTTAGGCCGGCCGAATGCGGGCAAATCTACTCTATACAACAAACTAATCGGCAAAGAGCGAACAATCGTTAGCCCGATCGCAGGCACAACGCGCGACGCCATCGACACAAAAATCAAATGGCATAATCAGGAATTTACCCTGATCGATACGGCCGGTATCCGTCGCCGAGGAAAAATTGATCCCGGCATCGAAAAATATAGCGTTATCCGTGCGATGAGTGCGCTACGGCGGGCCGATGTCGCCCTGCTGCTGATTGATGCCACAGAAGGGATCACGGCCCAAGATCAACACATCGCTGGCATGATGAAGGACGAAGAAGCGGGGCTGGTTGTGCTTGTGAACAAATGGGATGCGGTTGAAAAAGACAGCTACACGATGCAAGAGTACACTGATAAGCTACGCTTTGAACTAAACTTTTTACCCTATGTGCCTATTTTGTTCATTTCGGCCGAAAACGGGCAGCGGGTTGGCAACATTTTGCCATTGGTCAACGATGTCAACGAAGCTCGCTACCGACGTATCCCGACAGGGGAGCTAAACCGTTATTTGCAAAATTCTCTCGCTCAACATCCACCTCCGGGCAGAGGGGGCAAACGGATGAAGTTCTTCTACATGACTCAAGCTGGCGTCGCTCCACCCACGTTTGTCTTTTTCGTGAACAAACCAGACTGGCTTCACTTTAGCTATCAACGCTATTTAGAGAATCAGCTGCGTGAGCTATTTGCCTTCCCCGGCACACACATCCGGCTTATTTTCCGTGGGCGTGACGAAGACGATCGGCCGGCGCTTTAATTTAGCTTTTATCGCTATCACAGCCGCTTGCGAAAGTAGGTGTCCTCCCCCTTTTTGTGGGTAATCGTATAACCGCTCTTCAAATAGAAACTGACAACTTCACTCCATGTAGTTGTTGTTTCAAGCTCCGCAATCGTGTATCCCAATTGCTTCACATGCTTTTCCAAAAGCTCCATAATCTGGGTGCCGTATCCTTGCCCTTGAAGCTTTTCTAAAACAGAAACCCGCACAAAAAAGATTGTATCTTCACTCAGAACAATCCACGCGCCTGTCCCAATCATCTCATCATCAAGCCAAAAAGTGAGCAGCCGGTCAGCGTAATGCTCAACCAGGTTGCTCACATCCAAGTTGTAGGATGGATCGTACACGTTCCAATGTTGGGTTAAACCGGCCTCAATAATAGCTTGAGCCTGAGCCGCATTAGATTGATCGAGAGGTTTTATTTGAAGTGTCATTTGTTATTGTGGATTTGTCTTAAGCTGCGCCGAGATGGTTACCTTAGGTCGATAAGTCGCTTAACCTGCTCCCCATCAGCATTAAAGTTAGCGGGTGCCAGCCAAGCTTCAAAAGCCTGCTTTATTTGGGGCCACTCAGAATCTAAGATCGAAAACCAAGCTGTATCTCGATTGCGCCCTTTGTACATCGTATGTTGGCGAAACACCCCTTCTGGTTTAAATCCAAGGCGCATTGCAGCCATTTTAGACGGTTCATTTAACGCATCACACTTCCATTCGTATCTGCGATATCCCATCTCATCAAACGCACGTTTCATAAGCAAAAACATCGCTTCTGTCGCGGCCGGTTTTTTCTGCAACAAGGTTGAAAAATGAATGTGACCCACTTCGATTGATCCGATTTCAGGCTGAATGCGTAAATAGCTGGCTAACCCAACAGCTTTGCCCGTAAGCGGGTCAAAAATAGTATAAAACTGCGGATCTTTCCCCAAAGTCGTCCCATCCAACCAATTTTTAAACGCTGCTAAATCAGGGAATGGACCGTACGGTAAGTAGGTCCAGTACTTATCGTTACCGTGGGTAACAAATGCATCAAACAAGTCGGCCGCATGTGTGGGATGGGTGGGCTCGAGTCGACAAGTCACGCCATCAAGTGGAGTGTGCGAGGGCCATCCACACGGCTGCCATCCTTCAACTGAAAAGCCTACCGATTGACCAAATTTATTTTGCTGCTGAGTCATAGTTAATTTCCATTTTTAGAGGTCAGGGATTATAAGCTTAAGCAAAGGGGTGACAAACCGGTTAGTCCCGATTGCACCAACTTGGGACTAACAGACTATCTTACAACTCTAAAAGAAGGTGAGTTCCAGAGAGAAGCTTAGGTATAATTTGATTTTTAACTCATTTTCCCCTTTAAACTATGTCATATTTAGAAGCTAATTTAATCGAAAAAATCAATCAACGAGAAGCAACAATCGGCATTGTTGGGCTTGGGTATGTGGGCTTACCTTTGGTTGTTGCTTTTGCAGAAGCTGGGTTCAAGGTTTTGGGCGTCGATATCGATGCGCAAAAAGTAGCTGCCATGAACAACGGTCTTAGCCACGTTGAAGATGTTGAGGATGCCACGGTACAAAAATTAGTTTCGGCCGGACAATTTGAAGCAACAACTGACTACAGCCGATTAACAGAGGCGGACACGATCTCGATTTGTGTGCCAACCCCGCTGCACAAAACAAAAGATCCAAATATTTCGTACATTGTGAGCGCGGCGGAGCAAATTGCAAAAGCTGGGGTGAGTGGGAAACTGGTTATTCTGGAGAGCACCAGCTACCCCGGAACCACACGAGAAGTGATGCTTCCTCTGCTACATGATGAGGAATTAAATGTTGGCGAAAATTTCTTTTTAGCCTTTTCACCAGAACGCATTGATCCCGGCCGAACCGACTACATCATGTGGAACACGCCGAAGGTTGTGGGTGGCATGACCCCATCCTGCTTAGCTGTGTCATGCGCCTTGTACAAGACAATTGTTGAGAGCGTCGTGCCTGTATCTAGCCCCGATGCAGCGGAAATGGCAAAACTATTTGAAAATACGTTCCGTGCGGTCAACATCGGTTTGGTCAATGAAATCGCCCTAATTTGTGACAAACTTGATTTAGATGTGTGGGAAATTGTAGAAGCGGCCGCCACAAAGCCATATGGTTTTATGAAATTTACTCCGGGGCCGGGTCTAGGTGGCCATTGCATCCCCATCGATCCCCACTATTTAAGCTGGAAGATGAAAAGCCTAGATTACACAGCCCGTTTTGTGGAACTTGCCGATGAAATAAATCGCTCGATGCCCGAATATGTCGTGCAAAAAGTGGCAGACGGGTTGAATTTGGCCAAAAAAGCTGTGAATGGGAGCCGTGTTTTGATCATGGGTGTGGCCTACAAACCAAATGTAAGCGATGTCCGCGAAAGCCCTGCATTAGACATCATCAAACTGCTCCAAGAAAAAGGGGCTGAGGTTGTTTTTTCTGATCCGTTTGTTGAAAAGCTTAATAGCGGTGGAAAAACTCTGGAAGCGGTGCCGCTGACGGCCGATGGGCTAAAAGAGAGCGATGCGGTTGTGATTGTTACCAATCATTCAGCTATTGATTGGGACTTTGTGGTCGAGCACAGCCAACTGCTGATAGACACACGTAATGTCGCCAATTTATCGGCCGCAGATCACCCCGTTCGCTTCTAACTGTTTCTAGTTTTAGTCAATTCGATAAAAGCGGGCCGCATTGTCATGGAACAGCTTTTTCTGATCCCCAGAACTTAGCTCCGCGACAATCCTGAAATAGGCATCATAGTAAGTTTCATACTGCATCAACGCCCGATCTGGCGGAAAGTTTGTGGCAAACATGCAGCGATCTACCCCAAAAATATCGAGCACAGTTTGTACATGTGGGCCAATATACTCAACAACTTGATCCACAGTTAGCTTTCCACCGTCCCAACTGTGGTGGTCCCAGCCTAGTACGTGCATAAACATGCCGCTTAGCTTCACATGCACATGGGGGGATTGAGCCAGCCGCTGCAACCCTTGAATCCATTCAATTTTAATTTGCTCTCGCATCGACTCGGTGGTGCCAAATTCACCATAAGGGCCCATTAGCCCGATGGGGGTCCCCATATGGTCAACCACAATCGGTGTTTCAGGTATCGCCTCCACCAATTCACACAGATCACGTAGCTGATGCGAAAAAACAAACGCATCAAAGCTTAACCCTCGCTCTCCCAGCTTGGCGTATCCTTTTCTAAAGGCGCTGGTCTGCATCGTATCTTCAGCTTCATTAAATTTATGAATCGATTTTGATGGATGGTAGGCCAACATATCACGAATACCCCGAAAGCGACTGCTGGCAGCAACATGAGCGTCCAGCACAGCGTCTAACTGGTCAGGATGATTGAGCCGTGCCTCACCGATAATAGCGAGAGGCGGCCGGTTTAATTCATCGAGCCATTTGGTTTCATGTACAAAGTCTAGTGGCTCCTTGGCCTGCCAATCGGCCTGAATATGGACAACGCCCCGCACACGATCACGATATTTGCCAGCTTCGCTAAAATAGACATCGGGTAAATATGGGGTTGTAAACGTTGTAGATGGGCCAAAGTAGTTTTGTGTCTCGACAGGAACTACTTTACGGATTACCCAATCTAATAATTTTGGAAACCGGCCGAAAAGTTTAACTAGAGGGGTAACGGTACGTGGTGTTGTTGCTGCATCCCAATAGTGAATATGGGGATCGATTATTTTAAATTCAGACATATTGACCTCGAGGGGCAAGATAATAGCTGGCAATTTAAGATACGCAATCTAAATAACCCACGTTACAAACTCCCCGACCAAGACCAGTCAGGTTTTTGCAAATAACTGCCCTAAAAACCAGAATGACATAGAAACCTGACTGGTCTTTAGGGCATAACATCAGTAAACAAAAAGGCTCCACATCTGAAATTCAGAATTCAGATGTGGAGCCTTTGATTATTTCCCGAAAATTTTTCTACTTAGACTTACGATCGGTTGCGGTCATTACTGCGACGACGGTTCCCACCGCCTCCGCCGCGATTACCACCACCGCCGCCTCCACCACGATAGCCGCCACGGTTTCCACCGCCGCCTCCACCGCGATAACCACCACGGTTTCCGCCTCGGCCGCCGCCACGATAGCCACCACGACCACCGCCCCGGCCGCCACGATCACGATCGCGATCAGCCCGTAGCGGGCTTACAGGGGCAATCGGCCGTTTTTTGTCTTCGGATTGGGCCAATTTCAGAGCCACAGCCGCTACTAAAATCGGATCATTCCCTTCATCAATCAAAGCTTGAATAGTCTCTTTTTCTTTGGAGCAACGGTCACGGTTAATCCAAACACGCATCTGATCTTCTAAACGAGCATTCCGTTTAGCCGTAATCTCTTCAGCCGTTGGGATCTGTGCTTCTTTGATTTGTGAGTTGGTGTACCGTTCAATTTTCTTTAAGCGAAACAGCTCTTTCGGAGAGATGAGCGAAATCGCGACACCATTGGCACCTGCTCGGCCGGTGCGGCCAATGCGGTGAACGTATACCTCTTCGAATTGTGGTGGCTCAAAATTGATCACATGTGACAGGTTATCGACGTCGATACCACGAGCCGCAACGTCAGTTGCAACTAAAACTTTTAAACGCCCTTCTTTAAAACGGCGCATCACATGCTCACGCGCAACCTGAGACAGGTCGCCTGACAGTGCTTCGGCCGGAAAGCCACGGATCGCTAATTCGCTGGCCAAGCGGCCGGTGTCTAAACGTGTCCGAGCAAAAATAAGCACCCGTTCCATCTCTTCTATTTCAAACAAACGGGTCAAAACAGCCAGGCGATCATCATGATTCACCATGTAATAGCGTTGATCAATCCGATCAACGGTCAACGCCTCAGCTTCGATTTTTACTGTCTCTGGCTCGTGTAAATAGCTGTCCGCCAACCGACGAATTTGATGGGGCAATGTGGCTGAGAACAGGGCGGTTTGGCGCTGTTTGGGATCAGTCTCTGCCAAAATCGTTTCAATGTCATCGACAAACCCCATGCTCAACATTTCGTCCGCTTCGTCAAGAACAAGATGGCGCACGGTAGCCAGATCTAGATATTTTTGCTTGACAAGGTCAATGATCCGGCCGGGGGTTCCCACAACAATATCAACTTTCCCTTTGGCCAATGGTTTGGTTTGGCGGTCATAAGATTGCCCACCGTAAACAACCAAGATTTTGGTGCCTCTGGCCTCGCCATATTTCGTCATGGCTTCAGCCACCTGCATCGCTAGCTCACGGGTCGGGCAGATAACCAATCCTTGAACCGCCCGCTTGCCGGGAACAATATGCTGAAGCATGGGCAACGCAAACGCGGCCGTTTTACCGGTTCCGGTCTGGGCTTGACCAATAATATCTTTTCCTTCTAATAAACTGGGTATGACGGCTGCTTGGATAGGGGTAGGCTCTTCGTAACCGAGGCCAGTGACCGCTTTAACGATGTCACTGCTTAAATTTAAATCTGAAAAATTTGTCATGATCTTGGGATCAAAACCTGCGCACGCACACAAACATAGAATAGTGATTAACTAGTCTGGCTCGTGACGACGGAAATTTTGAAGTTGGTGTACCAAACGACAACGTTTGGATGTGACAGAAAGCGCGTGGGCTTTGGCTGCACTTTGATCAAATTTTTGATCCACCAACCAGTATGCCCGTTGTTTCATGTCAAATAGTAAAGGAAACAAAAAGCCCAGCCGTTTTCAGGCTGGGCAGGGAAATTCATGTGTTAACCGCGAAAGTATAACACAGGATGCGGGCTCGGTTCATATTGCATTACACGCAAAAGATATTGGATCGTTCGTTACTTCAGAATTAGGGTTTGAGAAGACCTTTTGGGTCCGGGCTGCAAAGGGTAAGGGGGTCTAAAGACCGAAGTGCAAGGCTTGGGCCAAACCGAAAATCGGTTCAGACAAAAGAAACAAAACGAAGAGTAGGAACAAAATCAATATCGAACGTGCGATATCCCACCGTCTATTTTTTGGTTTCATCATGCGCAAAGCTTAGCACCCGCGCCTTGAGCAAATACTTACGTTTTTGCTGTTTTTTGGCTAATGAAAACAATTTAACAGTTGGATCGCAACCTGAGGTACTAGTACTTCATCCAACTTCTTGTGCACGGTACTTATTTTAGGCTTTACCAGCCTAAAATGAGCAAAACCCAAAAAGACAGATTGCACAATTAGGGGTTGACTTTTTTTATGCAGTTTGTACAATTTGTCTGTATCTCTCTTCCTAAACCTGTACATGCTACCCAGTTAGCTGATTGTTCCCACTACTTCCCAAAAGTATTCAGTCAGTAAGCTGGGTAGCGGTATTTTAGGGCAAATTAACTAATCCACAGATATATCATGTGTCCAAAAAGATAGTATGATGTGCCTGTGGATTTTTTTTTACCCCAATAGGTAAAACTTTCTCAAAGCTATCCCCACCAAACATCTATGAAATCAACATCTGAAAACCTAAATCCCTTCGCAATCGCGCAATCTCAACTCGATGAAGCTGCCGATGTGCTGGGATTAGATGAAAACATGCATATGTTTTTGCGTCAGCCCATGCGCGAGTTTCACTTTACAATTCCCGTTCGTATGGATGACGGCCGTGTACGCACATTTAATGGATACCGTGTTCAATATAATGATGCTCGCGGTCCTGCCAAAGGGGGTATCCGCTTTCACCCTGATGAAACGATTGATACGGTACGTGCATTAGCCGCTTGGATGACTTGGAAAACGGCCGTGGCCGACATTCCGCTGGGCGGCGGTAAAGGTGGGATTATTTGTAACCCACGCGAACTTTCACCCGGCGAGCTGGAGCGTTTGAGCCGAGGCTATATTCGCAATATCAGCCGCTATGTTGGCTTGCGCCAAGACGTCCCCGCCCCAGATGTGAACACAAATCCGCAAATTATGGGGTGGATGCTGGATGAATATGAGGTTTTAAATGGAGCTCATGAGCCAGGTGTTATTACAGGAAAACCGATTGAACTGGGTGGCTCGGCCGGCCGTGGTGCGGCGACTTCGCTAGGCGGCATTTTTGCCATTCGCGAAGCGGCTAAAACTGTCGGATTAGAGACGCAGGGGGCCAGTTGTGCCATTCAGGGGTACGGCAACGTAGGGTCAGGCACTCACAAGTTCGCTATAGAAATACTTGGCATGAAAGTTGTTGCCTTGAGCGATGAATTTGGTGGCATTTACAATGAGGAGGGCTTCTCGGTTAAAGAAGTTGTTTCTCACCTAAAACAAAACGGCCGTTTGCAAGGCTTAGCCGGGTCTACCGAAATTAGTAATCCTGATTTATTGGAGCTAGACGTTGATGTTCTAATTCCGGCCGCCATCGAAAATCAGCTGACCGGCCAAAACGCCGATCGCATCAAAGCCAAAATCATTGCCGAGCTGGCCAACGGCCCCACAACGCCAGATGCAGACGATGTCTTTAACGAAAAAGGGATATTCGTGATTCCTGACTTTTTGTGCAATGCGGGTGGTGTGATCGTCTCTTATTTCGAGATGGTGCAAAACACATCTAACTTTTATTGGGAAGAAGATGAAGTCAACGAACGGCTCGACAAGAAAATGACAACGGCGTTTAAAGCGGTCATCGAAATGGCCGAAAACGAAGAGGTCCCTAATCGGGTTGCAGCCTACTTAGTCGCCATCGACCGTGTTGCACAAGCGGCCCGGCTACGCGGCTGGGTGTAAGATTTTTAGACCCGTTTGGTTTTAGACACCAGACGGGTCTTTGCAAAACAAGGTAGCATGCAGATAAAAGTTGTAGCCTTCATTCTTCAATCAAGCACCCGCCAATCAAACGCCCTACAGACAAGCTGCGACAAAAAACCGCTTTTACTTTTCCATGCTTTTGGCACCGACCCAAATCTGCTGTGGCGCTTACCCGGCGGCGGAGTAGAACAGGGGGAAACACCTGAACAAGCTTTGTTTAGGGAGC
>JAHDEN010000137.1 GCA_020628815.1 Chloroflexota bacterium
TGTAATATTTTCACGCTGGGATATAAGGAATGGGATTTGAATAATTTCTTTAGAGCCAACGTGTTTGCCCATTCCTTTCATCCCTACTGTTGGGATTGTAATATTTTCACGCTGGGATATAAGGAATGGGATTTGAATAATTTCTTTAGAGCCAACGTGTTTGCCCATTCCTTTCATCCCTACTGTTGGGATTGTAATATTTTCACGCTGGGATATAAGGAATGGGATTTGAATAATTTCTTTAGAGTCAATGTGTTTGCCCATTCCTTTCATCCCTACCTGTGATCAATTAATTAAACGACTATGAAACTATGTGTAATGCCCGGCGACGGGATTGGAAAAGAGGTGATACCGGCCGCTGTGCAGGTATTGCAGACGGTGTTGCCCGATTTAGAAACGGTTGAGGCTCCGGCCGGATGGGAGACGTTTGAGCAAACGGGGCAGTCGGTCCCTGACAGTACGCTGGATCAAATCAGAGCGTGTGGGGCCGGTTTGTTTGGGGCGGTGCAGTCACCGTTGTACAAAGTGGATGGGTATCGCAGTGCGATTTTGACCATGCGGCAGGAGCTGGGCTTGTATGCCAATATCCGGCCGGTAAAAAGCATTGCAGGGGTGACCCCGTCGGCCGAAAAAGCCCTTGACATGATTGTGGTGCGTGAGAACAGCGAAGGGCTTTACATCAGTCGCGAAACAAGTGACGGAGAGACGGCCGTAGCTGAAAGAGTGATAACTCGCTCAGCCAGCCGACGCATCGCCGAAAAGACGGTCGAGTTGGCTCGCTCGCAAGGTCGCCAGAAGATCACCATCGTTCACAAAGCCAATGTGCTGCCCCTGACCGACGGGCTTTTTCGAGACAGCGTGCGAGACGTAATCGCTGAATCTGGTCTGGATATTGAAGTGGATGAACTTCTGATTGACGTGGCTGCGTTGAAAATGGTGGGGGAACCGGAACGCTTTGATGTGGCGGTGACAACCAATCTGTTTGGAGACATTTTGTCAGATGCGGCCGCTCATTGGGGCGGTGGGCTGGGGCTGGCCCCGTCGCTAAATTGGGGGGATGGGGTGGCTGTGGCCGAACCGGTGCACGGCTCTGCGCCAGATATTGCTGGGCAAGGGTTGGCAAACCCGATTGCGGCGATTTTAAGCGGTGCAATGCTGGTGCGGTATGTTTGGCAACTGCCCGACATAGCGGACAAAATTGAGCAGGCTGCGGCCGAGGTAATGCAGGCGGGCTTGCCAGCTAGCCAAATTACGGCCGGAGTGACAAGCGCCATCTTGCAAAAATTAAGCTAATCAACTGAGAGCGTTACTCCTGTGAAGACAGAAACAGGAGTCTAGTGCAAGGTTTAGCGCTGGATACCCGCCTTCGCAGGTATGACGGCGTGGCTAATCCTGTTCATCGGTTTTTTGGCCGATGAACGGGAACCACGCCTTTTTGCCCGCTATAAATTGGGGGTCGTACACAAACCACTTGGGTGAGCCCGCATCGTCGATACGCAGATTAGACAACAACCAATGATCGATATAGGTGCTGCTGCTGGTGAAGATCGCCGTGACCGTGACGATTGTGCTGGGCGGTAACGATCCGCTCCAAATAACGGTTGAGTTGGTGTAAACGGCCGAGCCGCTCTCGATTGAGATGGAATCTGTGATGAACGACATCTCATCTGGAATAAAGGCGGTGGCGGTGATGTTTTGGGCCAGCTGATCACCCGTGTTGTTGAGCCCCATCGACATGGTGACGGTACGAATCCCATCAATCATAGGGCCTAATTCATGCTCGATATGGCTGGCTGCCAGATTGGGGCCGCCCACTTGGAAGAATGCACCACGAGTGAATGGCACTAAATCATCCCCCGCGCGAATCTGAATCTGATTGACATAGTTGCCGTCTGATTGTGGGATAGCTTGGTAGGTAAAGCTGGTTTCGCCGTCTGCTGTAACCAATCCTGACCAATTAAATGTGCGTGAGGCTGAGTCGTAAACGGCCGGGCCGCTGATTGAATCTGCCACGTACTCAAGGTCGGCCGGGAGCGGATTGCTGACCGTAACCAACTGAGTTTGACCGATGCCACGATTTTTGATCGTAACGGTAAATGTTTGTGTTTGCCCCGACAGCGTGAACGCATTGTCAACCGCTATCGAAGATTCACCCACATCGCCCAACCAGCCGATCACACTTGCCATAACTTCATTGTGTGATTCTGGAGCAACCTTTTCAAACGGAACGCTCCAAAACACCGCTCGCCAAGGGGCTTGTGGGTCTGTACTGGCGGAGCCTGCGCCGCCGATCCCCCGGTCGTGCCACACCAGCGGTGAGACCGATTCTCGGTTGGCCAGAATCAGGCTGTCACCATGATTTTGAAACGCATCAAACGACATGGGCAGGCTGCCGGTAATGTTGCTAGAAACGGCAAACAGATCGTCACCAAAAACGACGCTGGGTGTGATCGATTCTTGGTGATCAATGATGCCGAAATAGTTTCTGGCCAAGCTGGTTTCAGAGTTGTAGTAGAGAAAATCTTGGCTGGTCATAAACAGTCGGCCGCCAGAGTCAAGATATGTCTCCAGCAAATCAACTTCATTCGACGTGATCGCTAAAAACCAATCAAACGCTGAGTACCAGATCATATAGTCATAGGCATTAACCAGAGCCTGAGACGGACTGCCCAACTGTAAATCGCCGTGTGTCATCCAAATATCGTAGTCGATGCCTAAATCGGTCAAAACCTTTTCATAGATGTCGTTTTGTGCGAACCAGCGATGGTCATCAACCAAAAGCAGCGTGGCCGGTGTTTTGTGGCTGACGGTTATATTTGTGGTTACATCCGGTGCCCCTTCTTTGGTGGCATTAAAGATGGTTTGGTTTGTCACGTTTTTGCCCAAGTCGCTGGGTACAGTGATGGTAAAGGTCATATCGCGGATTTCGCACGGGGCCAAGGTTATCGTTTCACTCACGACTTGGGTAGGCCATGCGCCATCGGCCGAAATGTTGAAGGTGGTGGTTAGGGTTTCGCTTTGGTTTTGTAGCCGGAAGGTGTAGCCAACCTGCTCCCCTTGAGCGATCGGCGTATTGACTTCTTCATTCATCCACCTCACACCCTGATCTTGTTTCTCTCGGTTAAGCCATTCTAGCGATTGACGAAGCATGGCGGTCTGATCTTGGGGATCAACCAAATCTGTGATTTCGACCCCTAAATAGACGATGTTGTAGTCTAAGCAGTGGCCCGATTTGATCCCCAACCCGTTATAACTTTCGTGAGGCTGGCCGTGGCTGACGATCAATTCACCCTGATAGGTGTAGTATTTATCCATGACGGTGATATTTTCGGCCGTTGCTGTCGCCACACCGTCGATGTCAGCCTCTATCCCTTCAAATTCTGTCCCGTCACGGCCGTAAATCTTTTCGGTTGGGGTTAAAATGGCCAAAGGTTTAGAGTGGGCCAACGATGTGATCCAATCATGCTCAAAAATGTTGAGATAGTCGTAATAGGCGACACGACCACCCCCTATGAGCAAATTGCCCCCGGTGCCCAAATAGTTAGAAATTGTCCGAGATGCCGAGACATACCCAGGGGAGTATTTAGGATCGGACCAGATAACAACGTCGTAGGTCTCCATTTCTTCAACCGTTGGTTGATCTTCAATCGGTTCGTAAAGACGAGCGATGTCATGCCCCAAATTTAGCTCAGAAAAGATATCTTTGTATTCTTCGGCTCGGCTGCGGAAACTCCATTGCCCCGCATCAATCAGTAAAATTCGCTCTGTTGTGTCGAGCGAGAAGTTTACTTCGGCCGTCTGACCCGCATAGACCCAACTATTTTCCTGCCCCAGCAAATAGCCCGCTTTGTTGGCCACGATCCCATAAAGGCCGGCCGGATATTCGGCCGTGTAGCCGCCTTGCTCATCTGTGTGCAGCTCAAACGTTTGATCCAAAGTTGTGATGGTCACAGCCGTCTGGCTAATTGGATTTCCGGATAGGTCGGTGATTCTCCCCGTAAGCGTTCCGTAGGGGTGCCGATTTAGGTTGATGTTAAAAATCGTGTTGCTGTTGCTTAAAAATAGCGGTCCACTTTCATATGGCTCGTACGCAAACAGATCTACCGAAATTTCATAGTTGCCCGGTTTGCCATAAAAAACATACTGCCCATTCTCATCTGTAAAAATATTGAACGCGCCGGTGGGGGTTGTAAGCGTTACTTCTGTAAAAGGGATCGGGGTTCCGTTGCTTTGCAGAATGCCACTATACCGATAGGTTCCCGTTACAAACGGCCGCAGCAGTTCGGTTGCTTCCATTTTGCCATATCCACTGTCCCAATTGGGATGGACATCCTCAAAAGGGACGGCCGAATCGATCACATGCTGACGCACGGCCGCATAATCTTCAAATTCTGCACCAGCAGAGAGTAGCAGGGCCAAAGCCCCAGTCGCATGGGGGGCTGACATTGATGTGCCAGAACGGCTGCCGTATTCATTGCCGTTTAGTGAAGAGTAAACTTGTGCCCCCGGAGCAACAACCAGTGGCACGGGGTCATCGTGCAATGGAGAAGGGCCGCGCGAAGAAAACCAGACAACTTCCCCACGGTTGTCGGTTGCTCCAATCGTAATTGTGTTGGTGTATGAGCCGGGTGCGCCGACCGTTTGGGTGAACGGGCCGGAATTTCCGGCCGAGAATACGGTGATAATCCCCGCTTCTTGTAACAGATTCAGCTCTTCTACAAACCAAGTCACAAAGCCAGGGCCACCCCATGACCCATTCATGATGTCAGGTGCGAGTTCAGGCTGCCCATTGGGGGCCAAAAGCCACTCAAACCCACCGTAGATGTAGCTATTAAGCAGCGCCCCATCGTCATCAGCAATCGCAACCGCAATCCACTCAGCGCCGGGGGCCATTCCCAAGCCTTCATGACCCACTGCGGTCCCCGCAACATGGGTCCCGTGCCCAAACAGGTCATAGGGGACCGTTTTTGTCGGTGCGCTGGCTTGATACCAATTCCCCTCGTGCACATATGAGCCGTCTGGCTGTCGGCCGCGATAGTTGTTGACCAAAGCGGGATGATCATGTTGGATGCCGCTGTCCATGATGCCAACGGTGACACCGGTGCCGGTGATGCCCCATGCATGCCACACTTGAGGCGCTTTCATCGCTTCAAGTCCCCAAGTTTCAGGGTGAGCCTCACCAACCGTATTGTTGTTCACATCAACCGGTTCCATTCGTTCTAACTCATGATCTAAGTCGATGCTGGCTACATTGTGGTGTTTGGCGATTCTTTCAATCGCCTCGGCCGTTCCTTGTGCCGCAACCGCGTTAATAATCCAGATCGACTGATAGGTTGCGATCGATTCTTGCGCTTTTAGCTGGTCCAAAACCGGCAGTAGCTCTAGCTGGCTTGCACGGGCGGTATTTTGCAAGCTGTCGATAATCGCCGTGCGACGAGACAGCTTTTCGGCCGGTAGTCGATTGTAATCTAGCTTCGTTTTTTCCGACATGCGGACAATAAAACGGATCGGCTCACCCGTGTTGTCTGCCATGGCTTCGGCCAAAGCGGCCGTAATTTTGCTATTTGGCTCAGATTCAGTTTGGGACTGTACCGGTTTGATTAAACCGATCCACAATAAAGTGGCACCGCAAATGGCGATAAAAATGGGGGGGAATATTTTTCGAAATTGCTGCATGAAAAAATTATAGTGGCATTGAATTACCAATCTGGGTTGGCAGGACTGATGGCATGTATGAAATTAGTCCCGAAAGAGTCAAGCACACAGATATTTTTCAAGTCCGTCGCTGTCGATGTTACCTCCGCATACCAAGTTTGCGACAGTGCAACCGGCATCATGCTTAGCATTCTTTAAGATGGCGGCCAGCGAAACCGCCCCTGACGTCTCTACGACCAATTTCTCCTCACGGAACATGATTTTCATCGCCGCGATAATTTCTTCTTCAGACACGCTGATCATATCGTCTACGGCGTGGGCCAGTGGTCCGAGTGATTCGGGGATGGGTAAACGGACCGCGATGCCGTCTGCAATGGTGTCGGCCGATTGTGTGTTGACCACTTTGCCTTCTTTCCAAGACATGAGCATAGAGGGGGCCGCTTCGGCGACAACGCCGATGATTTTGGTGTGTGGCACATGGGCTTTGGCCCACGCTCCTACTCCGTTGATTAATGATCCGTTGCCAACCGGTACATAAAATTTGTCGATCGGAGCCGGGTAATTACCCAATTCAACCATCATTGTCCCTGCACCCTCACCGATTTCTGGCACCAATCCATCTAGCAGATAAAAAAGGCCGTTTTCAGCGGCATAGGCGGCGGCCGCCTCTTTGGCTGCGTCAAAATCAGCACCGGTTTGGGTCACCGTGGCACCCAAACGGCGCATCGCTTCAACTTTGGCGGGATTGGCATTTTCAGATGCAAAGACGTCGATTTTGGCACCGTGCTTGCGGCCGACATAGGCAACCGCTTGTCCAAAATTTCCGGCCGAGGCGCAAACAACATGGTTGTGGTCAGAGTGTTGGTTAAACCACCAATCGACCCCACGCCCCTTAAAACTGCCAATCGGGTTGGTTGATTCAACTTTGTGGATCAGATCGAGCCCTAGTCTGGCGCTTAAACTTTCACTACGGTATTGAGGCGTATGGGTAAAAATCGGGTCGATGGTCTCGGCCGCTTTGGCGATATTTTCAACGTTAATCATTTTGTCTTTGGTCCTGATAATGAGAATGGTGTGTGATCAGCAGATCGAATGCCGTACTGCATGAGACATGCGAATTTGGGATTGGAGCCAACAACACGTCACGCAGCATAGTTTCACAACTGATTGAGTCAATTATGGAAGGTTAGTTGCTATCGGGCAATCATGGCTGATAATTGGCCGAATGGATCATTCAGCAACGACAGACCAACGCGATTGGCGAGCATGGGGGGCAATTACGATGTTGGTTTTGTCTGCGGCCGGAGTCCCCGTGTTGATCCGCATGGCTCAAGCTGAAGGCATCCCCTCGATTTCAATTATTTCACTCAGGCTAATCATGGCGACCGTTTTGCTGGCGCCGTTTGCGTTTCAGCAGCAAGGGGCCGAAATCCGCAACATGACGGCGCGGCAGTGGGGCTTGGTTTTTCTGGCCGGGGCATTTCATGCGCTCGGGCTCTACTTCCTCTTTTTTGCACTCGAAGCGACCACTCTGTTGGTAAACGGTGTTTTACGACGGCTGTCACCATTGTTTACGATCTTGATCGAAACGATGTTCTTGGGCGCATTTTTTAGCCGCCGTATTTGGCTGGGTACATTTGCCAGTTTAATCGGGATGGTGCTGGTTGTGTTTGGGGCGGTTGAAGCGATTGATGCTGGCCCTCAGCCGTTTTTGGGGGCGCTTTTGTCGATAGGCAGCGCCGTGACAATGGCGTTTTATCTCAGCATCGGCCGGGGAATTCGGGCCGAACTTCCGTTCTTGGCGTATACGTGGGTTCTGTTTTTGGGGGCAACCATCGTGTCGCTGATTGTGATGGTGATTTTTAGGCCGCAGGTATTCGGGTTCACACCCTATGCCTACTTTACGGTATTTCTGGTGGCGATTGGGGCACAAATTCTGGGGCATATGCCAGCGAATTATGCGGTGCGCCATTTTCCGGCCACCATTATTTCGTTGTTACTCCAGTTTGCGGTTGTGATGTCGGCCGTGCTGGGTTTTGTGATTTACAACGAGATTCCAAACGGGTTGCAAATAGTAGGCTCACTCATCATGATCGGGGCGATTGTGTGGATCAGCCGGCCGGGAGAGCCAGCAAAATCAAACTAATTGACTGGGCCGAAAAACTCATTGCCGGGGGCGTTGGGATCTTCGCTCCTGAAAAATTGATCAACCAGCTGAGTCAGCTCATCAACTGAAATCGATCCATCTGAATTAAGATCGAGCTTGCCATACACGCTTTGGGCCAAACCTGATTCCAGACCGATAGTTTGGTAAAACCCTTCATATTCAGCCAAACTCAACTTCCCATCATCATCAAGATCAAAGGTTTTGAATACCGCTTGGCTAATCCCGTTGACGACCATGTCGTAATTTTCTGAATCTTGCATAAGCCCATCAAAAAAGCTTAAAAACTCGTCTAGCTGAATCAGATCATCTTGGTTTTTATCGGCAAGGGTTGTAATACCGATCCAAAGTCCGTAAAACGTATCGTAAAACTCTAAATATTCAGGGCTTGAGTTCGCCCAACCGCGTTGCGCCGCACAGCCGTCAATAATGCGAACAATATCGTCTTGTTCCATTGTGCCGCTACGGTTTGAGTCGAACATGTTGAAAAGATTTGGGATTTTTGCCGCTTGAAAGTCAGTTAACATCAGGGTTCTCCTATAGGATCGGGATATAGTGTTCCGATCGATTCGTCTGCTTGTTTGCTGAGTAGGCTAGCAATAGTGACGTTACGTAGGCGTTACACGAAAGAGGTGCGCTATCACGCAATGGGGCCGAAAATAAAGTTGCCGGGGGATTGGTGATCTTGGCTCTTGAAAAATTGATCCATTAACTTCAAAAGCTCTGTTATAGAAATGAATCCATTTTGATCAAGATCTAAATGAGTGTAGATGGTGGTTGCGAAATTGGTTTTTAGCCCGATCACACGGTAAAAGTCTTGGTACTCGGCTAAAGATAAGTTCCCATCGCTATTGGTGTCGAACGTGCTAAACACGGCCGTGCCCAATCCTTGAATCATCTGGGTATATAGTTCCTCATTATCGATGATGTGGCCGTAAAATTTCAGAAACTCTTCAAGCGTTAGGTGATCGTCTTGATTTTTGTCGGCAACTTCTAACAGGTTTTCCCAGATGCTTATAAAATGATTGTAGAGTGCTTTGTATTCTTTTTCCCCATTTTGCCACCCTCTTTTTACTGAGCAGGCATCAACAATTCGAACGATATCGCGTTGATTGATCGTTCCGTCCGCATCCATATCAAACATGTTGAATAGATTCGGGAGCTTCACTTTTTGAAATTCAGTAAGCATTTCGCTTCTCCATCAGAGGTATAGTTAATTGTTAATTTCCCTTTTACAGCCTTTCACTGAGGGAATATAGCATAAGGTGATTTTTTGCACATAGGGTCGGCCGTTTAGTTGATGGGAATCCTCGATTTTTGAGAAGGTGGGTTAGAAAAGCGGCACCGATTGCACCATCGACCTCTCACTTGTAAAGTTACTCTATGACCAATAACCATCGTGATAATTTGCGGCTAGCTTATGATCGAAATGTAGCTGAGCGTGAGGGGCGAACGCTTTGGAAACGTCAGGCCCAAGAGCGGGACGATTTCTTGGCGCGGTTACACACGGCCGATCATCGGTCATGTTTGGATGTCGGGGCTGCAACCGGCATTGACGGGAAGTTTTTTGCAGATCAGGGGGTAGATGTGACTTGCATCGACCTCTCGGCTGCCAATGTTGCGGCATCCCATGCAAAAGGGCTTAAAGCGCACCAAATGGATGTGACCACACTCGAGTTCCCGGATTCGAGCTTTGACAGCGTCTGGTCATGGGACTGCTTGCTGCATTTGCCCAAAGCTGAATGGGCTGTGGCGTTGGCGGAAATCAAACGTGTTATGACGGCTGATGGTCTTTTTTTCTTGGGCGTTTATGGGGGAATCGATTTTGAAGGTGTGTGGGAAGATGACACCTACGAGCCCAAGCGATTTTATGCGTTTTGGACCGACGAGAATTTGCAAAACCTTCTTTCGCAGACGTTTGAGATTATAGATTTCCACACCCATCGTATTTCGGCCGCGGCTCCGGCCGTTCATTTTCAAGCGGTTACGCTCAAACAAAAATCGACACCCTAAAATCGATTGGAGTAATTGGATTGATGATTAAAGTAGAAATTTGTTTGGATAGTGTTGAGTCGGCCGTGGCCGCCCAGCAAGGTGGCGCGGATCGGGTTGAACTGTGCGATAACTTGTCCCAGGGTGGCACAACTCCATCTTTGGGGATGATTAAGCAGGTTCGAGAGCAAACAGATCTGGGGCTGATGGTGATTGTCCGGCCGCGTGGTGGGGACTTTTTGTACACCACGGCTGAGTTTGATGTGATGAGACATGACATGCAGCAGCTGCATAGCTTGGGTACAGATGGGGTTGTGCTGGGATGCCTGAGTTCTAACGGAACAGTAGACAAAAAGCGAACGGCCGGCCTAATCCAGCTGGCAAAAGCGGGTGACCGGCCGCTTAGCGTGACGTTTCACCGAGCGTTTGACATGACGCGTGATCCGTTTGAGGCGTTAGAAACGCTGCTTGAGTTGGGTGTGGATCGGGTTTTGACATCGGGGCAGGCGACGAGCGCTATGGCTGGGGCTGAGTTGATTAAGCAGCTGCAATCTGCGGCCGGAGATCGGCTGACGGTGCTACCGGCGGTTGGCATCGGTGCAAATAATGTGGCTGAGCTTGTGGCAAAAACTGCTGTGAGAGAGGTGCATATTGGGGGCGCTGTGCGTGAGCGCGAGAAAAGCCAAATGGAGTTTCAGAATCAGCTGGTGAGCATGGGGCCAAATGGGGAGTCTGAGTTTGATGTGTGGCGCACATCGGCCGAGAAGGTGCAAAGCATTGTGACGAAGCTAAAGGCTTAGCTCAGTCACGACGCTTGGGGGACAAAAAGCGGGTTGAAAGCTTGTTCATTTTAATCAAGAATAAATTTGAACGTATAGGCAAAGAGCGCGTCTGTACACAGCTAATCTGATATTTGATAAGGCTTTAGTTTGCATTGTGCATAAATCGCAAAAAAGCGTTTATTTTTTGCGCATAGGGCTTGTATAATCATACGAATATTCAACCCGAGTATGCCTTTAGCATTGCCCTTAAAAGTACGCCTAATATGAATCATAGCAGTCAAAGCAACGGTCTCATAAACAACGATCAATCTGATATTCTGGATCTATTTGATCTGGTTGTTTTAAAGTGGCTTTTAGCCATTTCTATGTTGAGTGTCATCTTATTTTATGCTTGGTACGGGGTTGAGTGGATGAGATACGGGCTGGCGCATATGGAAGCGAAATTGCCAGACGGCCGCTTTTGGATCGCATTCTGGATGTCTATCCTATACACCTCTTCAATTGCATGTGGCTATATCGCCTTAAACAGAGCGAAAAACAAAAAAAATGTTGCTGGGATCATCGTTTGGGCTTACTTCTTCATAAATATAAGTTTGATTCTGTTTCTACGGTTGGGGGTTCGCTCAACCCTTTTTAACGGCGTATTTCTTACTATTATATTGGCTCGTTTTTTGCTCGGCCGTTGGCATTCAAACTTAATGGTCGGTTTAGCAATTCTGTCAGTGGGAGTATTTTATGTTCAGGAGCAATTAGGGCTGGTTAATACTGATAATGTTGCCATGTCTGGGGTAGACGACTTGCTATCTCTTATTGTGACAATAACACTGATCGCAGTTGTGATGAACCGCATCATGATCTCTTTAGTCGATAAGACAAAAAGGCTAAAAAACCATCAGACCCATTTGGAGCAGGTCGTAACCCAAAAAACAGCTGATCTTGAAATCGCTTTGAATGAAGCTGAGAGCGCCAATCGTGCAAAATCAGCCTTTTTAGCAACCATGAGCCACGAGCTGCGCACACCTCTCAATGCGATTATCGGGTATTCAGAGATGACCCGAGAAGACTTGCTGGAAGAATTGATAACAGATGAGATGCCTGAAGATGTTGATCGGATCGGCCAGTCGGCGCGCCATTTGTTGCGGCTAATTAACACCGTGTTGGACATTTCTAAAGTGGAGGCTGGTGAGGAAGAGATTTATCTTGAGCGAGTTGACATTCAAGACCTAATCAACGATGTTGTTAACATATGCCAACCTATGATTGATAAATCGGGGAATCAACTTGTAGTTGATCTGCTAACGCCGTTTGAGGTGTGTTTAATCGCTGACCAAAACAAACTGACACAAGTATTGATCAATGTGTTAAGTAATGCGGCCAAATTTACCCATGAAGGGGTTATCTGCATTTCGGTCAATGTGAATGAATCGGAATCGGCCGTCGATATTTCTATTGAAGACAGCGGGATTGGAATTCCGGCCGAAAAATTAGGCTCAATCTTTAAACCTTTCCACCAAGTTGATAATTCACTTAATCGGAAATACGAGGGGACCGGCTTGGGGCTGGCTATTTCAAAGCAGTATTGTGAGATGATGGGGGGAACGATTACTGCTGAAAATGGGATTGATAAAGGGGCCATTTTTACAATTCAAATTCCGTGTGACCAGTAGCTTTTAGCAGGGCCATCATCTTTAAACAGCCTGCAAGGCAAGTTGCCAGCGAAAAATCATATATCGAGTTTGTACCCTTCCTGCCTACTGGATAAACTGTGTTCAATTGTGTGGTTTAAGACCGCACTTTTTATAGCAATCCCCATACCAGCCCCACAGTTCTTTAATCGATATGACTAGTTTAACCGACCTCCACGAAGATTTGCGCACCGGCGTACGGCAGCTGTGCGTCACCTTTCCTGATGAATATTGGCGACAGATTGATGCTGACAACGACTATCCAACTGAGTTTGTGCAGGCGATGACGGCCGTCGGTTATCTTGCGGCGTTGATTCCTGAAGAATTTGGTGGCATTGGTGTGGGGCTAACCGAAGCATCGATCATATTGGAAGAAATCCATCGATCTGGGGGAAACGCGGCCGCCTGCCACGCCCAAATGTACATCATGGGGACTTTGTTACGGCATGGATCAGATGAGCAGAAAGCATATTATTTGCCGAAAATCGCGTCGGGTGAGTTGCGTTTGCAGGCGTTTGGGGTAACGGAGCCTGACGCTGGGACCGATACAACCAATCTACGCACCCGTGCGGTTCGGGACGGAGATAGCTACATCGTTAACGGGCAAAAGATTTGGACCTCACGGGCAGAGCATTCTGATTTGATGCTGCTGCTGGCTCGCACAACGCCGAAAGAAGAGGTGGAAAAACGAACGCATGGACTGTCTGTTTTCTTGATCGACTTGAAAAGCGCAGTTGAGAATGGGGTTACGATTGAGCCAATTGAAACGATGATGAACCATCAAACGACGCAGGTGTTTTTTGATAACTTGCGCATCTCGGCCGATAGTTTGATCGGTGAAGAGGGGATGGGGTTTCGCTACATTTTAGATGGGATGAATGCGGAGCGTGCCTTGATCGCGGCTGAATGTATTGGTGACGGGTACTGGTTTGTTGAGCGGGCGAAAAACTATGCGAGCGAGCGTGAGGTTTTTGGTCGGCCGATTGGGCAGAATCAGGGAATTCAGTTCCCAATTGCGCAGGCGTATATCCACATTCGAGCGGCTGATCTGATGCGGTATGAGGCGTGTCGTTTGTTTGATGCAGGGTTGCCGTGTGGGGCTGAGGCGAACATGTCGAAGCTATTGGCGGCCGATGCCTCGTGGGAAGCTGCCAATGTGGCGGTGCAAACGTATGGTGGTTTTGGCTTTGCCAGTGAGTATGATGTGGAGCGGAAGTTTCGAGAGACCCGTTTGTATCAGGTGGCCCCAATCTCAACCAATTTAATTTTGTCTTATGTGGCGCAGCATGTGTTAAAGATGCCGAGAAGTTTTTAAAAGGATGAAGGGGAAAGGATCAAGGCTAAAAGGGATAACGTAGCTTAAAAACAGTGTTTTAAGTTTTGAGATTTGGTAATTTTGTTGTTGAAAAACTTTAGGAGAATCTAAATGATTGACTTAAACATGCTTGCAAAACTTTATCGCTTTAATTGGGAACTAATCGAAAAGCACACGGCCGAGGTGAGCCACGAGGATAGCTTGAAACCGCTGGCTTTGAACGGGAACAGTATCAACTGGCTTTTGGGGCATATGATTTCGGCGCGGACCTCGATTTTTGAATACGTTCCGCAAGAACCGGTTTGGGATGAAGGCCAGCGGGTGAGGTATCGACACGGATCTGAAAATGTGACGGCCGATGGGCCGGGTGTGATTCGGCTTGAAACCTTGTTGGCAGGTTTTGCTGAAAGCCAAAAGCGGCTCGAAGCTGGATTGGTTGAGCTGCCAGCAGAGCGGTTGTCGCAGAAAACCGGGTATGGGGAGTGGACGTTGGGCGGCCGATTGACCTATTTGCAGTTTCATGAAACCCATCATGTGGGGCAGCTGATGTCGGCCGCGAGTGCAATTGGGCATGATGGCGGCTGGTTAGACGATCCGACACTTTGACCCTAGGTCGCCCATTCGCTATGGACAATGGCTACAAGTTTCCACTCACCATCGACCTCTTCCATCACCAAAATCAAACTGCGCCAGTCTAGCCCGCCAAAATCTTCTTCAAAACCGGGAAAATGATATTCGACCGTTGAACTATCAGGATAGACTTCCTCGATGTTGTTGATCATGCTCCCAAAGCCGACAAATTGGTTGTAGCCTATAGTGTGCGGCCGGAAGAAATTTACGTCGTAGATAAACCGCTGATAATAGTCTGCAAAAGTCAGCTCAATTGGCCCGCCTTCTCCATCAAATGTACCCCATCTGTAAATGTCTGAATTGTCGGCAAGCTCGGCGATTTCGGCCGAACTGAGCACAATTTGCGTCTCTTCTACAAACGCATAAGGCGAGAAGCGGACCCCTTTTTCTGGATGCACGAAGGTTGCTAGGGTTTCATAATCTTGGTCTTTCAAAGCGGTGATGATGGCGTGAGCCGCTTCGGCCGAATCGCCCCTCTCACCAACTTGAACCCCGATGAAACTGCGGTTGACCCAGCCGCGAATTTCTTCATACTCGATCTCTTGCCACGGTGAGCCATCAACTAAAACATCTTCAGCGAGAAGATCAACTCCAACGGCGTTGTAGGGCAATTCCCCAACAACATCGTTGTCAACACCGGCTCCGCTACGCACATTTAGCGTGTCGTCTGATTCAACTCCAACGACGATAAATTGCTCCTTTGGCTGCACGTCTGGCTCTGCAGCCGGTGTGGGTGTATGGGTTGGCACAGCGGTGGGGGGGATGGGGGTATTCGTCACAAAAGTGGTTGGTGTGGGGGGCGGTGTGTTTGTCGGCGGTGGGGTCTGGGTTGCTAATTCAGCAACGGCCGTGGGGAGCACCTCAGCCTCTGTTGGAACTAGTGTCGGCACGAGGATAGCCTGAGTTGGCGTTGGTTCTTCTGGGGCGGATTGCGGCGTACATCCGGCCGTTAATAACAAGCCCATCACCGCAAAAGCCATCCAATAAATTAAAGTTTTTTGTGCCATATCCCAATTACCTCCAAAAATTTTATTAATACCCATTACGGAAAAGCGCTCTACCCAGACTAATTGTACCAACAATGCTCATATTTCCGGTTGGCAGATGGCTTAAAAACCAATCAAAAAGGATCGGCTGACTGTTGAAAAAACGAACTCTGTTTGGTACATTTGTTCTGCATTTGTATGTGTTAAGGCACGAGGAGATCAAAATGGATAAAGCGACGATCCACAACTTGTTTAAAACCAATCATTATATTTTAACCAAACAGGTTGAAGGGCTAACTCATGAAGACAGCCTGTTGCAATTGCCGTTTAGGGGCAATTGCTTAAACTGGGTGTTAGGCCACATCATTGTGTCTCGTGAAGATACAATGAGTTGGTTGGGGGTTGACCGAAGCTATACAGACGAAGAGACTGCCCGTTATCAGTATGATTCTGATCCAATCACCTCGGCCGACGATCCTGGAATATTGTCCCTTGATCGGCTGCTAGCAGATCTAGAGCGGACCCAACAGCAATTGGCCGATGCGTTAGATGAAATCTCAGAGGCCCAATTGGCGGAAAAAGATGAGAAAGGGCAAACCTTGTGGTATCGAATATTATTTATGGCTTGGCACGAAGGGTATCATGCCGGACAAACTGAGTATCTGCGCCAGCTTGCAGGTAAAGACGATAAAGTTATTTAAGAGGAGAACGTGGAGATGGCAAATCAGAATCTGACGGCTAATAAAGAGAATGCGATTGCATTTTACCGGACAGCGTATATGGGTGATCCTGAAAAAGCGGTGGCTACATATGTGGGCGCTGAATATATCCAGCATAATCCGCTGGTTGCGAACGGCAAGCAGGCTTTTATAGATTACTTTACGGAGATGGCCCGAGATTATCCCGGCAAGTCAATCGAATTTGTGCGAGCGATAGCGGAAGGTGATTTGGTTGCCCTGCATACACATCAAACTTGGCCGGGTGGGGATGAGTATGTGACAATGGATTTCTTTCGCTTTGATGACAATGGAAAGATTGTTGAGCATTGGGATTCGATCCAAGAAATCCCGGCCGAAACGCTAAACGGAAACTTAATGTATTAAACAGGCTAATCAGAAAAAGCCCCTTCCTCATCATGTGGAAGGGGCTTTTTTTATATCTTAGTTTTTTGATGATGATCTTGGGATCAGTTGGCACATGCTCAAATAGGGTTGAGACGTACCGGTAGCGATTTTAACCCACGCAGAATGGTTGATTCGCGCCATTCAAGCTCATCGGCCGCAACCGCCAGCTCCATGTCAGGAAAACGTTCGAACAGCAAGTTGAAGGCCCATTTAGCTTCAATTCGTGCCAGTGGAGCACCAATACAGTAGTGAGCACCCAATCCAAAGGCTAAATGTTTGTTTGGTTTGCGTGCAATATCTAACTGATTTGGGTTTTCAAAAACAGCTTCATCTCGATTGGCGGCCGCCAAAA
>JAHDEN010000138.1 GCA_020628815.1 Chloroflexota bacterium
AAAGCCACTTTTGTGAAACAGCTCATCGACGTTTGAGGTCATCACAAAATAATCTTTGTCACCCACAACCTCATGCAACTGTTCGTACAGTGGGTTGCTTTTCTGCGAAAAATAGACGTAGTTAAGATGGGTGGTGTAATACCCCCACATCTCCGCTTCGGTCCAGCCTTGATACCCCATCAGCTGATACTGCATGCTAAATCCGCGTCTTTTCCAGGCGGGGAAAACCTCGGCAAATTTTTCTTGGTCGGTGTAGTTAATCCCGGCCGCGGCCGTTAAGCCTGCCCCAGACCCTATCAGGATGGCATCTGCGTTTTTGATTAGTTCTGCGCTTTTTTCGATTGCTTCAGACATATTTTTATCTCAGTAGTCTCCCGTATAACACTCGATCTTGATCGGTGAAAACATTAAAAATTACATGGTCTAACCGGCCGGGGTTTTGCTCTAGCCAGTTACATACCGTTTCAAACGCCGTACCGGACGCTTTATCCTGCGGGTAGCCAAACACCCCGGTCGAGATACAGCAAAAAGCAACGCTTCTCAACCCATCCACCTCGGCCGCTAGATCCAGACAGCTGGTGTACGCACTTTGTAACGCCGCCACGTGCTTGGCCGTGAGCGCCCCTTGCACGATGGGGCCAACCGTGTGCAACACAAAGCGAGACGGGAGGTTGTAGGCGCGGGTGATCTTGGCTGTGCCGGTAGGTTCTGGTATCGCCTGTTTTTGCATGATCGTGTGGCAATCATCCCGCAGCTGGACCCCAGCATTGGTATGGATGGCGTTGTCGATACAGCTGTGGAGCGGCTGAAAACAGCCCAGCAAGCGGTCATTGGCCGCATTGACGATCGCGTCTACTTTTAGGGTGGTGATGTCGCCCTGCCACATCAAAACTTTGGTCTGACCGATTTCAAGTGGGGCCGATTGGGCCAGCTGATCGCTGTTGATGATCGGCCGGTCTTGTCGCTCAGCTTGTAACAGCCCATCAAGCTGGCCAATGCTGGTTGGCTGTAATGTTTGTGGTTCCAGCATGTTCAGAGCAGCATGCAGCAACCGTCTTTTTTCTACATAGTTTGTGACTTGGATGTTGCCCCAGCGGTCAACGGTTGGTTTGAGTTCGGCCAACAACTGATCGACGACATGCTCCCGTTCTTGTAAAGATGAGAGCAGGATCGCGGCCGGTTTAAACGGTTGAAACAGGTTGATTTCTTCTGCGTATTTTTCTAGGGGTAAAGGGTTCATCGGTTTAATAATGAAAAAAGCCTGGTTGACGTTTTGTTTCAACCAGACCGTTTAAGACTATTCAGTTAGCGAATTAAATATCGGTTAGTTCGCGATATACCGCTTCATGCTCATTGTTTCAGGCTGTAAGTTGGCCATGAACTCAGCCGCGGCCGGAGAATCTGCAAAGCTAGCCATCGATGCATCAACATCTGCCAACGTTTTCCAATGGACAACGGCAACCCATTCTCCATCTTCAGTTGCGCCCGATTGACGCGAGATGAAGCCATGGTTTTTAGAGACAAGCTTCTCTTCTACAGCTTTATCAAACGGTAGAAAGTCTGCGGGTGAAACACCTTCTTTTAATTTAAAAGTGGCGATTTCGATAATAAAGTTACTCATTTTTAAGTCCTAGACGCCCCAGCGGGGCGTCTCTACATTGCACAATCTCGTAGAGACGTGCCGTCGGCGCGTCTCATGGCGATGCATACCTATTGTTAAAATTTCCCGTTGTCGTTTTTCCATTCAGAGCGATCTGGAATGGTCTCGATTGCATCCCAATGCTCAACGATCTTGCCGTTTTCGATGCGGATTAGATCGTAGAAGCAAGAGTGGTTGCCCAAGAACTGACCTTCTGAAACGGCTAGGGCGAAGTTGCCTTGAACCATGAGCATGTGGTTTTTGGTGTACACCATGGGGGTGCCTGCTTCTGCCATCCCTTGAGCGGCAGCGCCAAAGGCGGCAAGTCCGTCACCTACGGCCGGGTTATGCTGGTGATAGGTTTCAGTTGAAATGTAATCGGTGATTTTGTCCATCTGGCTGCCGATCAAGATGTCATCGACGAATCCTTGGGCAAACGCACGATTTGATTCTGTTTTGTCCAAATCGGTTGCTTCGGCTGGCCCATCGAGCTGGGTGCGGCCGGATGCGGTTTCGGCCGCGATCTCTTGCAAATTGTCCCAATGCTCTACGATCAAACCGTCTTCAAAACGGAAGATGTCGAAGCCGACTTTGGGGCCAAAAAACTGATATTCTGAATGGGTGAATACGTAATCCCCATCTTCAAATGCACGTACAACTTTGGCGCTCACGCTACCGGCTGGCAACGCTTGTAAAAGTGCCGCAAATCCGGCCAAGCCATCACCGGCCGATAAATTGTGCTGAATATATTTGTTTGGATTGATATAGCTGATCGGTTCTGGATCACCCGTTGCTAGGCTAGACAATAGGGCAATAACTTTTTCTTTATTTGACATACTCATTTTTTGTTCCTCTTTGATTTTATTTGTTCCGGTTTCGGCCGGTGTGCGTTTCAAATTTATAAAATCAGTGTAGAAGGAAACAGAAAATCGATATAGGTTTATCCCTGCCAAAAAATGGTAAATGTCGAACCAGATGATCAGTTGAGGAAATTACTGATTGTCATAGGCATGATCTGTGAAACAGCATAGACGATTTTGTTTTTCACCCAACCATTTATATGTCACACGGGCGACTAAAGGCTCTTTTTAAATTGGGTAGGCGTTTGCTGTGTCTGCTTTTTGAAATACTTTACAAAGTTAGTCGGTTCATCAAACCCGAGTTTGTAAGCCAGCTCCTTTACCGAAATATCGGTCACAGCCAAATTACGCTTGATTTCTAGCACAACAAAGTTATCGATCACCTCTTTCGCCGTGCTCCCAGTAACCGACTTGCAAATATCGTTGAGGTGCTTGTATGAGATATGCATCTTGTCTGCGTAATCTTTGGCATTGCGGGTTTCAGAAATATGTTGCTCGATGAGGGTTTGAAATTCGCCAAAGCTTATAAACGCTTCTGAGTTTTTCTCTTGCGGGATGAGGGTCCGCTTTAAGCGTTCAGCTTTTAAAAGAAGGAGCTTTAACATCAGCCTCAATATTTCTTCTTTTGCAAAATTTTCTGAGTAGCCATATTCAGTGTAAATCTGATCAACAAGATTGCTAAAGATTGTGGTTTCTGTCTTGCTCGGCCGAACGATGGGGGATTGCAAATGGTAATTGTATAACCTGTAAAAAGAGATGACGTCTGAGTCGGCTAAGTTTTTCGACAAGAATCTTTCTGTAAAGAGCATTAAAAACCCATCGTGCTGATCGCTGGGTGCAAACGAGTGGGCCTGCCCTTTTGAGACAAAGATAATGTCCCCGGCCGTAAATGGATGTGGCTCAAAGTCGATAAAATGAACCCCAGAGCCACGGGTGATGTACATGATGTTAAAAAACTCAAGCCGTTGTGGCACATGTAGCGGGATAGGGAGTTTTTGATTACGTGAGAATAGGGTACTGAGTGGAAATATCTCAAACTCTAAATTTAGCTGTTCAGACTTTTTAAACTGTAATTTTGGTATCTCTTGCATTATGGTCGCGTGATTTTAACCCTATTCAACCTCAGTTTTGGATAATAACCAAGACGCAAGTTGTCTTCCAAAATCAAGCTAGATATTTGGGCTCAAATAATTTGTAAAGACTATTTTTAGACGTTCCGAGCTTAAACCTCTGGTCGATTCTCTTTCTATTTCGTAACTGTCGGCAGAAAAACGTTCCAGGTAAACGACGGTAAAGCGGTCTCGCTTACCCTTAGAGAGACAGGAACCTCAAGTGGAGAATTGCCCGCCCCGGCCGATTCAAAAATGACCGCGCCGGTGTAATCTCCGGCCGCTAATCCGCTTGAATCAACAGTTAGGTTGATGCTGGATGGGGTTGTCCCCACCGACTGGTCAACGCTGAGCCAAGCGGCGTTGGTGCTCGCCGTCCAATCAAGCGCTGCACCTGATTTATTGCGGATTGTGAGCTGATTGCTAACCGGAAGCGTTTCGTCCACAGACACCACGATATTGATTGAGAAGGGGGCGACGGTCAGGCTGTTGGGGGCGGCTTGAGTGCCATCCAAAATGGTGACGGTGCGCTGTGCTTGTCCCGTTTCGTCGTCACCGTCTGCGGCGGTTAGGGTGATGGTGTGCACCCCGGCCGAAAGTGTATCGGTCTGCAGCAGCTCGCCCGTTCCAATGTCACCATCAATGTTCGATGACCAGCTCAAAGCGATGCCTGTTATGGCTCCATTTTCTAAATCGTATGCGTTGCCAGCTAGAGAAACCAGCTGGCCGGCCGAATAGGTTTCATTGTCTGTGGCCGGAACGCTGATCACGGCTCTAGGTGCGGCCGCTGGAACGGTGAATGGACCCACGGTTGCTTCGCCGCTGTTAAACCCATCTGACCCGATGATGCGCAGATAGCTATTGGTACCGCCCGCTAACAATGCAGAATCTACAGAAATTGAAGGTGTTACCAGATCGGTGGTCAGCACTTCCCACGATCCCTCGCCCAAGTGGCTATAAAGCACGGTGTAGGTAAGCGGATCATTATCAGCGTCTGTTCCGGTCCATGCAAAATTTAACTCCCCATCCCCAAAGGTTGCCCCTTGGGCCGGGGCGGTTATGGTGATGGCGGGCGCACTATTGCTGGCGGTTTTTGTGGCCAAAACTGCGCTACCATTGCGTACTTCAACGGTTGTAACACCGGCTTGCCAAGGGACAATTTCGGACACAATCGCTTCGACATCGTGTGAGGTTTCGTTGACGATACCGCTGGGAGCAAATGGGTAAGAGGCCAACTCTTCTCCGGCCGCATTAAGCAAGACAATGTTCCAATCGCCCGGTGACGGCAAAGGAACGGTGGCGGTTTGATCAATCTGTTGAATGTTGATCGATTCAACCGTGCTGGTCTCAAGGTTGGCAAAACCGGAGACGATCATAAACCGATCGGCCGTCACTTCTGCTAAATCGGCCGACCTGCCTCCGGCCGACATGTCGTCATAAATCCCTTCGTAGGTGAAATCAGAAATCCATTTTGGGAAGCAGTAGCTCATGACATCGACCCATTCAGGGCCATAGATCGCTTGTGTATCAAGATCAAACCCGTAGATCGCATCGTCGCCCGTAGCTGTGGGGCTGATCTTCCCATCTTCATACGGGTATGGGGCGATATTTGGAGCATTGATGTCGGGGCAGTCAACGTGTTCTCGCCCGACCAAATGGCCGACTTCATGACCCGCTATCCAGTCTCCATAGGAGGCGTCGGTATCCCATGCTTGGTTTGCGGCTGTTTGGGGATCACCCACCGGGCCAATGGCGACACCGTGATCAGATGCAGCGCTGCCTTGAAGTAAAAATCTTGGGTCTTCGACGGCCGCATAGTAATATGTGTCAGGGTGGGTATCCAGAAAAAGCGACTCGAAATGTTTTAAGACGATTAGCCCTTCGATCGATCGATTGACGTTTGGATAGGTGTCATAAGGGTAATTGATGATTGACCGCCTGACCTCGATTGTAGAAATGGGATAGGCTTTTTTAAGCCAAGACTCGATGAGATCAAGGTGAACCTCATCAGCGACATAAATATTACCTCTGTCATCAAATCGGACATTGATGAGCCGTAAACGCAACGGTTCGGCCGTGATAAATTCAGCTACTACGCCGGCCGTATTGTTTAAACGATCAGGATCAAGTTTTTCATTATTCGGGTCAATTTCAGCTGTAAGTCGCAATGATCCGTCATCGGCCCATCCGATTGGTAGCTCAAATAAAAAGCTGTCGTTGATTTGGCCCCGATCAGGATCTGGAATGACTGAAATGCGCCCCCCATCGTTGATCGGCATTAAAGTTTGGGGGAGCGCGTTGGCTCCTCTTGTCGCCTTTAGCTCAGCCGTCACCCCATCTACAGTTTCAGCTGCCGATGCATGCACGCGCACATACGTCCGTTTACCCGCGATCAAATCAACGCTGTTATTTAAGTCTTGAATCGCTTGGGTCACTTCAATTGCATCGATCTGCATGTCTGGTCCTGATGGTGGTGGTTGCGAAGACTCTCCGGCCAGCCAGTCAAGTATTTGAGTCGCAAATTTTAGGCCTGATGGTGTCTCTTCATCTATGCCGATGTTGAGCATTAAAATTCGGCCGGTCCCATGCTCGCCTACTGCGATTCCTACATTTGGATGATTGATCGGTTTAACAAGAAGGTCCCATTTTGACCCCAAGGAGCTGATCGGTATCGTATTAATGGCACCAATTAAATTGTCAGCCGTGACACCATCTGCGATTGGATGAGCGAGGCCTGCGGCCGTAAATTCAACCGGACCGGGGTCTGCGGGGAACTCGGGCCAAAGAATACTTGTCATGGTGAACTCAAAGCCGGTTGGCAGCGGATTGGTCCCTGATTCGACAACAGGGAAGGCGAGCATTAGGCTGCCTCCATTTGCGATATATTCGTTGATCTCGCTGGCGACTGAGTTATAGATTACGTTTGAGCTGCTAGAGAAAGTAATGACATCAAACGGTGAAAGATCGGCCGGAAGATCGGCCGTTGAACGAATGGCCGTAACTTGATTCATATTAAGCTCTGAATCATCGCATGGGTCATCCATGACGCCCTCCGCCGCTTCGACAATTTCAGCAATACATAAGATCGAAATTGCATCCGCCTTTACCGGGTTTGTAAACCCGGTGCTGCTCAAGATAAGAAAAAAAAGCGAAACTGAAAAGGCTAATAAAAAGACTCTTCCTCGCAGTGGGTCGTTTGAAATCATCGGTGGTTCTCCTTTCTGTTGTAGGCGCAACCCTCATAACTTCCTTGACCTATTTTAGCGTTAGGGGGCAATTGCCCCAAACCGATAGTCAAATGCCCATCGCTGCATTAAACTACGCGCTATGCTTGGTTTTATCATTTCGTTTTTTGTATGGGCCGCATTTCATAGCTTAACGGCCGCACAAGGGTTTAAAGATCGGGTAGCTGGCATCATGGGAGATCATGCATATCAGGGCTTTTATCGACTCATCTATTCGGCCGTGTCCGTCATCACCCTGTTGCCGGTTTTGTACTTTTACTGGCAGCTGCCAGACCGGCCGTTGTACTCTGTACCAGCTCCATTTTCTTGGGGGATGTTTGGGTTGCAGGCGGCCGGTTTAATCGGCTTGGTTGTATCTGTCATGCAGTCAGGGGCGCTGGCTTTTGTGGGTATCCAACAGGCGGCCGACTATTTTTCGGGCAACGACATCGGCAAACAGTCCGGTTTAGGAGAGGTTCTGGTCATTCATGGCCTCTATCGCTACATGCGCCATCCGCTGTACACATTTAGCATGTTGCTGTTGTGGGCCAGCCCAGTCATGACGCGCAATAGCTTGATTTTGGTTGTGCTAATCAGCGCCTATTTTATTGTAGGGTCAACCATAGAAGAGCAGCGGCTGGAAGCGGATTTTGGGGAAGATTATGTCGCGTACAAGAAAAACGTCGGCCGGTTTATCCCACTTTTTCGTTGAACTTTTTGATCGCCTCAATCAGGTCTGCTTCGTTTTTGATTTCGCTGACAATCGGAAAACTTGTGGTTAAAAAATGCTGAGCAAAGGGGAAACAAAGCACTTCAAAAGGTTCGGCCGCAAACATTTTTTGCCCAAACGTGTTGTGATCGATTTCGGTTTTTTCAAGCGGGATGCGGGTGCCGTGCGCCATCTCTCTGGGATCAAAGATAAGGCCAAATGGAACAGAGTCTGCCCCCTCATGATCACCACCGTAATCAACTGAGAGATTTCCTTCGACCCATAAGCGTTGGTTGAGCGGCACTTGTTTAGCCCCAGCCTCGTAGTCGGCCGTTAGCGCAATTTTGTTTGGCGATTCTTCGCTTTCGATATCTACAATCACTTCTCCAGCATAGGATGTTGTGATAACCGAATGTTTGGTGCTGGCTCCTGAAAACCCTTTGCCCGGATCATAGCTGATGGTGTTAGATTCGTAATCACAAATAATCCACGAGAGGAGGCCGGTCTTCTTATTTTCAGCGATTACGTACAGCTCAATTCTGCTTCCCCAAAAAACGCTGGTGTGCACGTTGAAGGCACCAATAATCCCACAGAATTTCGGTTCAGTTTCGTCAAACATGGCACAAGGGACTAGCTCATAGTCTGGGGGCAGATGTTTTTGGGCTTCTTCTGGATTGGTAATTTCGTAAGATAGAAAAAAGCTGTATGGCTCTACCACAAAACCGATAAATGGATCGTTTTTGGAGCCCTGCTCGATAATAAATTTCTGTATCCAGAGTGGTAGTCTTGCCAGCATTTCGGCGCGCTGAAAAAGGGGGCCAACCCGGCCGGGCAAAACCATCTTTTCTGTATTTTTTATAAACTGAACGAGATCAGACTTGAGCATAGGGATTCCTTGATTGTTATGTTTTGTGAGTAAACACAGACTTTACCCAAGTTTGATTTTATGGGGATTTATGGTGGAGGCAAAATTTTCAAGCGGGATTTCTATAAAAAACCGTGGTACAGCCACATTTGATTTGACATAAAACTCGAGGGGTAGACCCATTGATGATACGTTCACACAGGGTACGTAGAATTACCCATATATCGATATTCTGTTTAGTACTACCATCACTGATGGGAAGCGTAATTTTTTGGGTTACAAACAAAATTTTATTGATGTATCCAGTATATGCGAGCAAAATTTGATGAATGAAAATAAAATCACTGAAGGATTGAGGCCTCACGCAATTATTGTTGAGGATGAAAGCTCACTCTCAGAAATCTATAAAGTAGCATTAACCCAAGCCGGATATTATGTGCAAACGATTCACAATGGGACTGATGCAATCAAACATTTGAAAAAAGTATCCCCCCGATTACTTTTGCTAGATTTGAATTTGCCCGGTGCTTCAGGTGATGAAATCTTGGACTCAATTGAAGAGGTTGATGCTTACAGAGATACAAAAATATTTTTGATATCAGCAAACGCCAGAATGGGGAGACATTTGGCTAGCAAAGTAGATTTGGTTTTAGAGAAACCGGTTCGCTTCAATCTTCTAATTAGATTGGCAGAAAAGTACAAACCGATCCGAAACGAACAGCCACTACTCGATCTGGACTCTAATTTTTTTAGCAGTGTTTTGGGTTAATGTGCAAAAGCAGGTCTACTTTTGCTTCGACCTGCTTTTATCGCCTCGATAGATAGGGATCCTTCCAGTCACATTAGTTGACAAAGAAATATGCTCTGAGCCTAATTATGACCGGAACCGGTTGTCATTAAATTTGTTATTCAACAACAACTTGAATTTCCCGGCCGATGAGCTCTGTGCCCATTGTAAAATCGGTACCATCATTGCCGCTGAGCACAATGGCGATGGTATGACTGCCAGGCGTTAGTTGCCCCAGATCAAACCACGGGGTCAACATGCGGCCGACCGGCTTTCCGTTATCAAACACAGTTGCATATCCTTCGGCCGGAAAAACCGGGCCACCTACCAATTGAGGCGTAAATGCCCAATTGTCGATTTCCGCATTCAAAATCCAGCTCCCTTCTCCATTTTCAAACGCCTGTAAATCGGTCACAACTGGCTGGACCGGTTGGTCAGCCAAGTCCATGATTTCTGGATTGATAGGGATGTTGGCGACGGCCGTGTTGTATTGCCAGCGGGCAGAGCCGGTGTAGGCCAAACCAAACAGCACCATCAAGATGATAAAGTTGACCATGCCAAACGCCATCCGCCAATTAAGCCGTTCATGAATGGCGATCGGGGGTTTGTAAAATGCACCGGGACCATTAAACAGAAAGACGATTAGAGCCGCATGGAGCGGGGTGTGGCCGATGACTTCTAGTTTGCCAAAGACCAATGTGGTCAAGAAAAAGACGAGCGTGATGGTAGCCGCCAACGGCCGTTCGAGCAGGCCGATGATGAGCAAATAGCCTAGTGCCAGTTCGACAAAGGCGGCCGCTTGTAAAAAGAAGACAGGATTTAGCCCCAGCGTGAGCTGTGGATTTTGATCAAGCAGGTACAGGGCCCAGTCTGGGTAAACCAGTTTCTCATATCCTAGCCAAATGAGTGAAAAGCCGATGGTGGCATACAGCGCTGGTAGCGCCAGGCCGCGAATCCGCTCATCATCAAAATCACTAACTAAAAAGAAGATGCCGATACCGGCGTAGTGCATGTAGTCGAGCATGTGGAAAATGCCGAACTCAAAAATTGTTAACAGATAGAGGATGAGTAAACCGGCCCCACTTGCCCAGGTCGTTTTGGGGAACATGAGCCCGATCGCCAAGAAAAACTGAAACCAGCCAAACCACGGCTGTGGTGAGGCTAGCTCTGGGGTGAGCACCGCGTCTGAGGCCCAGTTGATGAGCAACACCGCCCCCATTGCAATGCGCATAACCAGCATGCTGTACGGCTGCCGATCAGACAGCCATTTGTTTAAATTACTGTACCAATCTTGGTTGGCCAGCGTACGTTCTAAATAAACCATGACCCCGATCACGACGACGCTGAGCACTATCATGCTGAGATAGATGGGGGTCAAGATTTGGGTGAACGTGCGAGGTTCATCTAAAAAGCTGAACTGGCTAAACCATTTCACGTGGGCCAAGCTGGTTTGGGGCAAGATTAGGATTAGCAGGATGGCGGTAAGCAGAAAGATGGGGGTGAGTTTGTATTTGTTTTGATGTTTGCTCAACATGGTTTTCTCCGACTGTGATGAGGTGAACTTTAGCGCATAGGCTCCCGATTGTTAGCCCATGATCAGGTTCAAGAAGCGATTTTCCCGAACGGCCGGATAGCGTTCTTCAAGCCATCCGTCAACACCAAATATGCGGCCGACACCGAGTGCGCCCAAGCCAAAAAGTAGAACGGCGTAGATGAGGTGATCGTCAACGACCCAACCATGCTCTAAGGGCAAGAACTGACCCAAACCGCCGGTTAAACTGGCCGCCCAAAACATGAGCATCATGAACGCGGCCCAAAATGCGTTCCAGCGGGTAAAGGCACCAATGATTAAGCCTAATCCGGTTAATGTTAAGCCCCACATAACCAAAAAGTCGATCATGGGGCTACCGGCCATCGCTGCAAATGCGCCTGCAAAAGGATTGCCTTCCGGTATAGCAAATTGCAGGAATCCGGCCGCGGTCCATTCAGGATCAAGAATTTTAACAATGCCACCTTGGAACAGAACCCATCCCATGACAATGCGTAGCCCAACTAGCGCATAGCCGATCACGGCGGATGAATAGGCCGTTTCAACTTTACGGCCGAACCAGTTACTTTCAAGATTATAAGTTGTCATTTTTAACCTCCTTAAGGTTGTTTGATCTTCAGCTTTCTGAAAAGCAGATGGCTGATCTTTAATTGATCAACTTGAACCCAGTGTATGGCGGTTAAGTTTGACCCAACAGTGACAGAGATCATTAAAAAAATGGGCCGGTGTCATATAAATTTAGCTTAAATGTCATAGCCCCAAACAAAAAAAAGGACCACCATTTCTGGTGGCCCTTCATTTGGGTTACAGGTATAGAAGAAAGGATTCTCTCAGCTATCCTTAAAAAAGGAGACTGACGTTTAAATAAGGTTCCATGGCCTTTCCTTACATCACATCGACCTCTAAAAAATCGACGTTTACGATGCCTAAAGTATGACCGAACGTTTAACCACTTAAAAAACTTGCAACACCTTGGTGTGACTGTTTGAGTTCATGCGCCAGTTTTAACCGTTTGCATGCAATTGCTACGCTTATTAGGTGTGTGTTTATTAAGTTGATCACAGTATAAAACCGGTTCTGAGATGGCTATAGTGACAGGTGTCATCTAAATTGGGTGACAGGTGTCATTTCTCCGGCCGATGAGCCGGAAACACGGCTATAATCTAAACATGACACAATCCAACTCCCATCCACAAAAAGCTGTACGCCTCATGCTGGTCGATGATCACGAAGTGGTCCGCTTGGGCTTGAAGAGCCTGATCCAGCGTTTTGAAAATATCGATGTTGTCGCCGAAGCTGGCAGCGAAGACGAAGCTGTGGCGGAGGCACTGCGCGCTCGGCCGGATGTCATTCTGATGGACATCCGTTTAGACGGTGGCAGCGGGATTGAGGCCACACGTAAAATTCGATCTGAGCTACCCAACGTGCAGGTGATCATGCTGACTTCATTTGCAGATCAAGAGCTTTTGTTTGATGCGATCCGGGCAGGTGCGGCCGGATACGTGCTGAAACAAGTTGGCACCGGCGAGCTAGTCCGCACGATTGAAGCGGCATCTCGTGGTGAGTCGATTCTTGACCCGGCGCTAACGACCAAACTGTTTGATGCGATGCGCTCGAGCCTAGAAAAAGAAGAGTCGGCCGCATTTGATGAGCTTTCTAAACAAGAGGTGCAAGTGTTGGCCCAAATGATGGAAGGGCGGACCAACAAACAGATCGGTGAAGAGATGTTTTTGTCACACGGCACCGTGCGCAACTATGTCAGTAATATTTTAGGCAAGCTGCAGGTCACCAATCGATCTGAAGCAACGGCGTATGCGATCCGCCATAATTTGTCAGATTACTTGGCTCGGATTGAGGGAGAATAAGATGGAGCAAGCGTTACAAGCACTGCACAAGGCGACTTTAATTGTTTCGGGTCGGGGAGAGCTGGGTGAGGTCTTGCAACAAATAGTTGATGTTGCCCGAGATTTGTTAGGGGCGGAATATGCAGCTTTGGGGGTCCCCAACGACAAAAATCTGCTGGACGAATTTATACATAGCGGAATCACGGCCGAGAATGCTGCTTTGATGGAGCATTTGCCCAAAGGGCTAGGATTGTTGGGTGCCATCATTAAAGAGCGGAAAACGATCCGCATTGGGAGCATTGCCACCGACGGCCGATCTGTCGGCTTTCCGGCAAATCATCCCGCCATGAGCAGCTTTTTAGGGGTGCCGGTTGTGGGCGAAGGGCAAACGCTTGGCAACCTGTATTTGTGCAACAAATTGGCAGATGGGCAGGTTGTGGCTGAAGGATTTTCGGCCGCCGATGAGGAGCTGGCTGAGATGTTTGCGGCACACGCGGCCGTCGCCATTCAAAACGCCCGTTTAGACGAAGAGATCCAGCGGCTGGCCGTGCTAGACGAACGGACCCGCATCGGCATGGATCTGCACGATGGGGTGATTCAGTCGATTTATGCGGTGGGGCTGCTGCTTGAAAACACCCGCTTTTCGCTTGAAGATGGTCCGCCCGAGGCGCAAGAACTGGTTGATAAGTCGATAGAAGGGCTGAACGACACGATTCGGGACATTCGCAACTTTATTCTTGACCTGCGGCCGGTTCGGTATGATGGGGATCTGCGGGCCGGAATTATGCGCTTGGCCCAAGAATTTGAAGCCAATTCGATGGTCAATATCGAAGTGAACCTAACGGGGGAGCGGTTGCAAAATTTGCCCCCTAAAATCGGCCGGACGATTTTCTTGACGGTGCAAAACAGCCTGGCCAACGTGGCCCGCCATGCCAAAGCGAGCCATACAACGGTCGATTTAACCCGTGAGCCCAAACGGTTTAAGTTGGTGATCCAAGATGATGGGGTTGGCTTTAATCCGGACCAGCGGCACCGCACAGTGGGGCATGGGCTAAATAACATGCAGGTGCGGGCCGAGCGTTTGGGGGGGCAGATTCAGGTCACGTCGGCCGTGGGAGATGGGACCCGCATCGAGTTAACGCTGCCTATTTAATGTCAGCCAGAGTCTAGAACACAAGATGCTAAATCCGTGTCATACGGCCGAACTAATTTGGTAAAAAGAGCATCTAAAGCCCGTTTGACTTGGATTTCATCCTAAATATTTGTTAGCAGAATATCCCAGTCATAGGCATGTTAGTAATGACATTTCGCTATATGGCTCGGCCTATGACAGGGAACACAAACTTATTTCCAATCCAGATTGTGTACAGCGAAATCCAACATATGTGACATGTCAATTATGGGATCATGACATCTGTTACTACAGCAAAAACCGGCCGGAGCGCACAATGGGAGCATGCAAACGTCAATCGAAAGAACACATCCGATCAAGCTATTTCTGATCGAAGAACATCCTGATGTAAGACAGGCCTTGTCACAAACGCTGATACAAAAATTAAAAATGTTGACGCTTTGGACAATGCCCTATCTGCCCAGCAGACCCGAAGAAATCATTGAATTTCAACCGGATGCGGTGCTGATCGGGCTGCCACAACGTGCGATTGGCAGCTTAGAGACTCTTGCAAATCAAATTCGCTATTGGTCACGCAAACACATTCCGGTGATTGTGCTGACGACGTTTAAAGATTTGGATGAAGTGACGATGTTGCAGCAGGCGGGGGCGTTTGCAACGGTGTTAAAAGAGAGTAATTCAACTGAGCTGATCGGACTCATTTTTCAGTCCACTCAGTTGAACAGCAAGGAGAAACTGAATGTATAAGCATATTTTGGTTCCGTTAGATGGGTCTGCCTTGGCAGAAAAGGGGTTGGCGCATGCCATTGATTTCGCGAAGGATGATGGGGCAAAAATAACGTTGCTACGTATCTTTGAACCAGAGCAAGCTTTGGCGCCACCCTCTTCTCGCTTAGATACCTATCATCTGGTTGTAACGGCCGAAGCTGCTAAAGAGCGCGCTGAAATCTATTTGGCAGCTCAAAAGGAGCAGATTGAAAACGAGGTTGAACATGTAGAAACCGCTGTGATTCAGGTTGTAGAAAAAAAGGGTGATGCAATCGCCCATTATGCGTCAAAACACGATGTTGACATGATTGTGATGACGTCTCATGGCTATACCGGCGTACGGCGCTGGATTTTAGGAAGCGTAACAACCGAGACAATTTGTGAAGCAACTTGCCCGGTGATGGTGATTCCGGCCGCTGTTTAACCCGATCGATTTTAAACACTTAGAGCCATTGCTTGGAGAAAACGAATGTATAACAAGATTTTAATTCCGCTAGATGGGACATTACGTGCCGAACAAGCGCTGCAACTTGTGAATCGGTTTTTTGTAGACGCCGAGTTGATTTTGCTCGAAACAACGGGGAACACCACACAAGCTTTCCCGATTTATGGTGCCGGTGTACACGGCTACATCGAACCGTTGCCGGAAGTCAAAAAAGCCCGCAACGATGAGTATGTCGCATCTGTGGCAGACCGTACCCGCAATTGGGCAACCAATGTACGGGGCTACAGTTTGATCGGCCCACCGGACATCAAAATTGTTGAAGTGGCTGAAGCGGAAGAGGTCGATCTGATTGTGATGGTGACACACGGCTACGATCGGTTTGAACGATTGTTGTTTGGCAGCGTGACCCAAAAAGTGATTCGTGATGCACCGTGCCCCGTACTCGCTGTGCGGGATGGGGAACTGCCAGAACATATGTTGATCGCTCTGGACGGAACGCCATTCTCAGAAGAAATATTGGAACCCGCTTTTAAGCTCGCAAAGCTGCTGCGGTTAGATGTGACCCTGGCTCGTGTAGATATGCCTAAAGATGATATTAGCTATGCCGACGTAGCCAGCATTCGTGAAATTGATAGTGAACTGGCGGAGTTGGTGCTTTCTACCCACAACAGTCGTGCTGAGTTTTATCTAGACGATATTCGCAAACGATACCTTGACTCTGTTGCTGGGATCGATATCAAAATCGACTACGATGTAGATTATGGTGATCCGGCCGCACGGCTACCGGCAATCGCTAAGTTTCATGATTGTGATTTGATCGCCATGGCGACCCACGGCCGCAAAGGGATCGAGTACTGGCTAAAAGGAAGTGTGACGGAAAAGGTGATGCATAAAACGGACGTTGCGATGCTGATTTTGCACCATGAAGTTGAAGAAGAACCGGCCGGATAGCTCGACCCCATCTGACCAATAAAGAGCCACAAATAAATAGAGCCTTGAGGCAACATATAAAAACCTTAAGGCTCTTTTTCTGTTTAGAAATGTTTGGCCTATGAACCTAAATCGGCCCCGGCCGCGCTGTCCACGTACCAATCGGCCGTCCCATCTATCGGCAAGATGCGTTGCGTCGGTTTGCTGTTGGGCTCGAACTCCTCAAAGCGGCTGGCCAGCGGCCCGGCTTTGCCTGCACCGGTGACCAGAAAAATGATGTTGCGTGAGGCGTTAATGACGACCGGGGTGAGCGTCACCCGTTCGGCCGGGCGTCCGTCATAGTCGGCCGTAACCGCAATGGCAGGCTGGTTAAACTCATCGTCGCTCATTTGGCCGGGGAACAGCGAGGCGGTGTGACCGTCACCCCCCATCCCTAAAATGCAGGCGTCAAAGCGGGGCCACAGCCCCCAAGATGGGGCAACTTCGCGTAGCTCGATGCTGTATTCGGCCGCGCTGTTTGCGCCGGAAATTTCACCTTTCATCCGGTGAATGTGTTTGGGCAACAGGTCTACTTTTGATAGCAACGAATCGAGTGCCAGCTTGAAGTTGCTCCCCTCATCATCGGCCGGAACCATCCGTTCGTCGGCAAACCAAACGTGTACGGCCGACCAATCCAGCTCAGCCTCAGCCAGCCGTTCGTACACCGGCCGGGGGGTGCCTCCGCCCGACAGCACCAGGTGGGCTTCTCCTCTGGCCTTGATGCCGTTTTGCAGGTCGGCCGCGATCCGTTCGGCGGCCGATTGGGCCAATTCTTCTTT
>JAHDEN010000139.1 GCA_020628815.1 Chloroflexota bacterium
TTGGCATGTGTGGTTGCACAAACGGGGTCACCCCGGCCCAAGTCGATTGGACCCAATCTGGCACGATGCCTTGCGACAAAAGCGGGGTGATCAAAACCGGCGCACCAAACCAGATGTTGCACTGACGGGCCAGTTCGGGATCACTTTTGTCTGTCGAATAGATGTTGGTGTTGGGTAAATCAGCCGCTTCCAGCAGTTGGGTAAAGGTCGCTATCGCTTCGTCTGAAATAACTAAAATATTGTTCATAAACGTGTTGCGTGTTGCGTGTTGCGTGTTGCGTGTTGCGTGTTGCGTGTTGCGTGGAATTATCCGGTTACGCACCACGCAGTACGACTTTTATGATTGAATCGTGATCTTAATTTCCTGCTCCGACGATTCTAAATTCCCGCTGTCATCAACGGCTCGGCAACAAACAGTCGCTTGGCCCGTGGGTGGATTGCTCCACTCGATCTGCCAGCTTTCACGCCCCACGGCCGGATGCCAGCGGTTGCCCCCGTCAAAACTGACTTCAACACCTCCCACGTTTCCGTCACGATCTGCGGCCGTACCGCTGATCACAATCGTGGGGCCAGATACCGTTGCACCGTTGGCGGGAGCAGTAATTTGCGACACAGGTGGCTGTGTGTCGGCCGTTTGTTCGCCACGAACCAAATCATCCTGCAAATTGAGCGGCTGAACCCCCATGTCGGCAAACAGGTTAACCGTGGCTTGCTGAACCACGATGTCCGGGCCGTTGGGGTCAACCCCAATGCGGGTTGAGCTGGGATTCGCCTTGTACGGCGGGATGCCTGTGTCAGTGTCGTGATGAGCGTCTAGCCCCCAGCCCCACTGCACGGTCCCAGCCCCAAAAACCAGCGCCCCGCTTGCGTGCTTGTATAGGGTCAGATGATGGGTGGCGGTGCCTGCATCGTAAATTCCCCCTTCATCTTGCACGTACCAGACGTTATCAACGGTGGTTTCTGACAGACGAAATAATCCGGCCGGACGATGGCCATTGTCAAGGTCCTCGTCCCACTCATGCCCCAGCAACCCTTTGAGCAGAATCGCCCGTTCGCCCGGCTTTAGGTCGGCCACTTTGGTGTTGCGCCACAGCCGCAGATGGGCGTATTCGGCCGGGACAATCAGCGGATCATTGCGCCATGCGTTCACGGTAAAAATCGTCCCAGTTAAAGCATTTTCCGGCTGTGCTCCTTCAGGGTTAAACTCCCGGCCGTCTCGCCAGGTGCCGGTCCACACATCAGGATTCGGGTCGATTTTGGCATTATCTTGCGTCTCTTTGTAGACAACCATCGTCCGGTAATCGGTTTCGTTTGCGTCGATACTCGGCTCCCAACGGGTTTTCCAAAAGACCTCGTTGCCGCTAAAAAAGGCGAGGTTTACCCCGGCCGCACGGGCGTTTTCAACATGCTTCCGCTGTCCGCCCGACCAATATTCATCATGCCCCACCGATAAAAACAGTTTGTGGTTTTGGAGCAGTTCTCCCCGTCTGGCCGTATCAACCCCGCTGGTGTAGGTCACATCGTAGCCGTTCCGCTCTAGCCAGCGCACAAATGGATATTCGCCGTTAAACACCTTGTTGACCGCTCGATAGTGTCGGGTTTCAATCGGCCGGTTATAGCTCACTTTGTGGGCCCGGTTCGGCTTGCCATGAATGCGTGGGTAGTTCGGATCAAGTTCTGCGTAAGTACTGTGCCCCCCATACCTGTTGTACGCCTGCCAGGTGGTGTCAGAGGTCTGGAAAATAATGTCTGAATGGCTGGCATCATCCCGCACAATAAAGTAGATATGGCTGGCGAGCGGTTCTTGTAGTGCGTTAGCCAGCTTGCCGTGGCCGGATGCCCCGTAGGCGTGTTCGCGCGCTTCTGGTGCGGCCGTGTCGGGTGTTTTGACCACTTCTGAACGCCAGTTGGTGGTGGATGGGTCATGGCGCACCAGCCGGGCAAAGTAGATGCCGGAAGTCGCTTCGGCCGGGCAGTGCCAGCTTGCAGAGACGGCCCAGTTGCCGCAGTCGTACAAATGGGTCACTGTGTCCCGCAATCCTTCTGGTTGGGATTGGGGCAAATCGGCCGAAGGCAAAACAGTATCAACCTTGCGCGCGCCCATCCCGCCGTAATACCCCATCCGATAGATGTCTACCCGATAGTCGGCCGAATCGGTCTTGATTTTGAAATCAATCGTCTCCCCCACATTAATACTAATGTCGTGTCCAAACCCTTGGATAGATGGGTCTCCCCAGCCGTTGATGTCCCATTCGGTCGGTGGGTTCCCTGCAAGCCGATTTTCTTGAATAATTTTGTTTGATCCGTTCATTTTTCCTCTTGGAGTTGCTAACAAGAAACCAGACAGGTTTTAAAAACCTGTCTGGTTTGATCATGCACCAAGTTTTGCTCAAAAGGGGTGATTCAACAAGCTCAATCGTGTTGTTTTTTGGCGATTGGCGATTAAACTTCAGTCTATAGAAATTAGTGGCTTTTCAGCACTCATGAGGCAAAGATGACTAAACCAACAGCAGAAGATATTTCTAAACTGAGCCGATATTTTGCGATCAAAAGCAATGATCAATTCTGGACTTTATCTGAAAAAGCGGACATCACCGATCAAGAAAAAGGACAGCTGCTGACTCTCGCCTTCGCATCGCTCTACCATTGGGAGCAAGTTGGCACCGATCAAAATATTTATTTAGCGATGATGTCGGTGGCTCGGGCGCTAACCATCAACCAATCACCCCTGGGGCTAGATTATGCTCGCAAGGTTTTTGATTTTTTTGATGGCTCGGGTGCAGGGTGGATTCAAGCATTTACCAACGCGATTTTAAGCCATGCGTTATGGCTAGATGGTCAACGGGCAGAGGCCCGCAAGTTCTATCAACAAGCGACATCTTTTCAAGCCAAGTTGCAGGGTGAAGACCGGCCGATTTTTGATGCGACGTTTAATTTGATCCCTAATCCCCAAAATTAATTTGTCCACCTTTTCGAAGCCTTGTCGCAATCTGCCGGATGTTTCCCGTTTGTGTGGAGGAAACAGCTTTTCAACATTCACCACGTTACAATACCGACTACAACCAACTTGGTCGTCAAAAAACACCCCCACAATTGACGCTACTATGCACGGTTGATACTAATTTAAACCAAGGTATTCATGACTAAAAACACTACTTCTCGATCTGAATTTGGGAGCCAGATTCGCAAATCTCCCTATTTCGAAGCCACACAACGATACGGCTGTACCGGCTATTCTGTTTATAACCACATGTATATTCCACGCAGCTATGGCGACCCTGTAGCCAACTTCTGGAATCTGGTTAACGACGCAATTTTATGCGACGTTGCGGTCGAACGACAGGTCGAAATCACAGGCCCCGATGCGGCTAAATTTGTACAACTGCTCACGCCGCGCAACCTCGCTAAATGCAAAATTGGACAGTGCAAATATGTCTTCATCACCAGTGCTGAAGGGGGCATTATCAACGACCCTGTTCTGCTCCGTTTGGGCGAAAACCACTTCTGGCTTTCACTGGCTGATAGCGATGTATTGCTGTGGGCAAAAGGGGTACAGATCCATTCTGGTATGGATGTAGAAATTCGTGAACCAGATGTTTCTCCGTTGCAACTTCAAGGGCCAAAATCACGCGACATCATGTGCGCCATTTTTGGTGATTGGGTTAAAGATTTGCGCTACTATCGCTGTGTTGAATTTGACCTAGGCGGTATCCCGTTGGTTATTTCACGCACCGGCTGGAGCAGCGAATTGGGCTATGAAATCTTTTTACGTGACAGTGCCTTTGGCGATGACCTTTGGGAGCGAATCATGAAAATCGGTGCTCCGTTAGGGCTAAAGGTGGGCCATACGTCTACGATTCGACGCATTGAAGGGGGAATGTTGTCGTACATCACTGACATGAATATCGAAAACAATCCGTTTGAAATGGGCTGGGACCGTTTGGTTAGCCTGGATATGGAGGCTGATTTTATTGGCAAGCAGGCTCTGCAGCAGATTAAGGCGAAGGGTGTAAGTCAGCTATTTGTCGGTGTGGAAATTGACGGCGACCCGATGGCAACGCCCAACGGCCGCCATTGGCCGGTTCTGATTGGAGATGAGGTCGTAGGCAAAATCACATCGGCCGTTTATTCACCTCGCCTCAAAAAGAACATCGGTTTAGCCATGCTCAAAATCGAACATACAGCGCTAGGAACCTCGGCCGTTGCTCAAACTCCTGGCGGCAATCAAAATGTGACAATAGTGCCCAAACCGTTCTACGATCCAGAAAAGAAAATCACTTCTGGGTAAAAGAGAAAACCGGTTTCTGAAATTGTCAGAAACCGGTTTTTAGGGCAGCCTTAGGAAATAAAATGAACCTTACCGATCACCAATTTAACAATACCCATGCGGAATACAAGCTAATCAAAGAGCTGTTGCTGGAGATTGAGGGGCATCCTGAACTTGATAACAACTGGGAACCCGGCCGGATGGATTGGTGGCGCTACAATTCCCATTCTCAAAAAGATGTCGAGTTTTTCCAAGCGAACGCCCATTATTGGAAAACGGACAAAGACAAAGTGGTGGGGCTATTCATCACTGAGAACGGTAGGGACGATTTTTTTATCGTCATGCATCCAGACTTTTTAGACCTGTTCCATCCCATTTTAAAATGGGGCCTCGATGTGTGGGCAAAAGGCAAAAAACAAATCAGCACCGAGGTTTTTACGTTTGCTGAGCAAAAGATTGAAAAGTTAACGGCCGCAGGCTTTTACGAAGACGGACCAATCGAAAACCTGCGAACATATACGCTAGAAGGGTACGACTTTTCGTATGACCTAAAGCCGGGATTTAAGCTACTCACCTGCGCCGAATATGACAACGTCGAAAGCCGCGTCCAGCTGGTACAGAACGCCTTTGGCAATCCTAACTTTTCAGCCGCTCGCCTGCTCGCGCTTCAGGATTCTCCAGCCTATCGGCCGGAGTTAGACCTCGTGATTGTCAGCCCCGAAGGGCAAGCGGTGGGCTATTGCATAGGATGGATCGAAGAAAGCAATCCCAAGTCAGGGTATATTGAGCCGATGGGTGTCCATTCTGAGTTTAGACAAAATAAGTTTGGCAAAATCTTAGCCAAAGAATGTTTTAAACGGCTGGCCAGTTTAGGGGCCGAAACAGCGTGGATTGCGAGTAGGGCTGAGCCAGATATCTCTAACTTTTTGTATGACTCGTTAAAACCCACCAGCATCAAACGCTCATTCAAATACTCACTAAATCTTGAAGGATAGGGTTCGCTCAATCCCTTCTCTCTTTCACGAAAATTATGAAAGCACAATCGATAAACATCGGGATGAACGCCCGCCTCTTCCCAAACAATTGGCGGCCGATGCTCAGAGAAATTAAATTCGCCCATGAAAAAGGGTTTCAATCGATCCAGCTTTCCGTTCGTGACCGCATCATCGATCAAGAATTTTTGGGAGACGAGTTTGAGGTTGTGGCCGAAGCGCTGAGAGACGCCGATATCGCATTAGCCATCGAACTTTTAATCGGCGTAGATGAGCACGGCCGAACCCCGGCCGGGAAAACGCCTCTCGATAATTTAGAAGCCAATCTGGATGCGATTAAAGCCCTTGAATGCAACTATGTCCATTGGCATTTGGTGCCAAGCGGCGTCTCAGAAAACGCCCCATCAGACGCAATCGACAAATTAGAGCAACTGCTCATCCCACAATTTACCAAGGCGGTTCAGCTGGCGGAAACCCATCAGTTTATGTTTGGGTTTGAGCACAACGAGCCTGATCTAATGCTTTTCGGCCGGCCGGAGCGCTGTAAAATGCTCATGGACGCGGTTCCCGGCTTAAAATTTGTGTGGGACATCAACCATACGATTCCCGAGCATTTATCAGAGATCGCAGAGCTTGTTGCTGAATGCAGCATCATCCATGTGTCTGACACCGCTTGGCCGGAAGTGAACTATCATTTGCCTTTGGGAAAAGGGAACTTAGACTTTAACCAGATGGTGAACATATTGCTGGAAAACGGGTTTTCAGGCCCAGCTATTTTTGAAATCGGCGGGCTGCCTAAATCGGGCGGATACGGCCGGGACACAGACGAAGCGCTAACCGAATCACTGGCCCGTTTTCAACGCATAATCGAATCAAAATCAAAGTAGCACGGACATCCTTGTCTGTGACGGCATTGCAGGCAAGGATGCCCGCTTTACAAACGCTAAAGTCCCGGAGGGAAAATGATGACTACCAACCAAGAGCTATTTGAACAAGCCTAAGCGCTTTCAAATCACAAACAATTAACCGAAGAAGGGGACGTTGGCTATGTCGGCTCCGCCTTACTCACCGAAAAGGGTGTTGTACATACCGGCATCAGTTTTTCAGGGGCCTGTGGCATAGGCTACTGTGGTGAAACCGGTGCGATTTTATCGATGCTAAAAACGGGGGAATCTAAGATCAAAAAGATTGTGGCGGTCAGCAATGACTTTAAGTGTATGCCCCCCTGCGGCCGATGTCGTGAAATGATGTATCAGGTTGACCGTGAGAATTTGGACACCGAAATCATCATGGGAGGCTCAACCATCACGCTCAGAGAATTATTGCCCGAACGATGGCAACAGCTTTGGGAATAATCTGTTTCAGCAGGTTACCCATCTTAACCGAGGGGTTAATCCCTCGGCTTTAGGCGGTGTGTTTAAACTTATCTAACCGTCGTCTGCTTCTCAGCCAACATCGTCAAAACAGCCATCACGTCCGGCACGGCCGGAGTGCTGAAAATTTGGCCAGCCACAAACGCCTCAGCCTCGGGGGATTGGGATTGCCGGATCGTTTCGGCCGCCGCTTCACGATCAAACTCCGTATTGCGAAACTCAACCGTCTCACCAATCAACAGCCAGTGCGCCCCAGGCTCCCCAAACGGCATGCCGACGCTGCCTGAATTCACCACACGTTTGCCAGCCACAGCTAAATCAAACTGCATATGGGTATGCCCACACACCACGAGGTCCGCCATCACCCCATCAAAAACAGCTTCTATTTGGGACGGCTCGCTCTGTTTGGTAAACACATGGGTGTTGTTGTCAGGCGTTGCATGACAAAACAAAATATCCCCAAAAGTGGGCGATTTAAATTTGACCGAGAATGACCAGCCGCGCAGAAAGGCTTTGTTTTCGTCAGTGAGCGAATCTCCAACAATGATGGCTCCTTTTTCACCGGCCGGGGTCAGTGCCCCAATCGGCTCTCCAGCCAAATAGCGCAACACCTCCGACTCCCCGTTCCCGACAATAAAATGCACCGGTGTTTGGATCGCTTGTAGCCGGTCCAACACTTCATTTGGCATCGGCCCAGCAATCGCATCACCACCCACCACAATGGCGTCTACCTGTTCATTTTCAATCTCAGCCAGCACCGCCTCAAGAGCGGGTAAATTTCCGTGGATGTCGTAAAGTGTTGCTATCTTCATTTATTTAGGCCTTTGGCTTTTAGCTCTTAGCTTTTAGCGTTGCTTACAAGCCAAAAGCTAAAAGCCCATAGCCAAGAGCTATTAAAAGAATGCTTGAATCCCAGTTTGCGCACGACCCAAAATCAGCGCGTGAATATCATGGGTGCCTTCATAGGTGTTAACCGCTTCAAGATTCATACAGTGGCGGATCACATGGAACTCGTCTGAGATACCGTTGCCCCCGTGCATGTCACGCGACATCCGAGCGATGTCGAGCGCTTTACCGCATGAGTTCCGTTTCACGATACTGATCATCTCTGGAGCCGCTTTGCCTTCATCCAACAAACGGCCGACCCGCAGTGTGCTTTGTAGCCCAATGCTAATTTCTGTCAGCATATTGGCCAGTTTAAGCTGGATGAGCTGTGTGCTTGCCAACGGCTTGCCAAACTGGATTCGGTCGAGCGTGTACTGCCGAGCGGCGTGCCAGCAAAATTCGGCCGCGCCCAATGCCCCCCATGAAATGCCGTAGCGGGCTTTGTTTAAGCAACCAAACGGCCCTTTCAACCCTTTCACATTGGGCATCAGCTGTTCGTCAGGTGCAAACACCTCGTCCATCACAATTTCACCCGTGATGCTAGCGCGCAAACTAAATTTTCCTTCGGTTTTTGGTGCACTTAACCCCTTCATCCCTTTTTCAAGAATAAAGCCGTGAATCGCCCCATCTGGCACACCCGCATCTTCGCCACCGTAGGTTTTGGCCCAAACCACAAACACATCAGCGATGGGTGAATTGGTGATCCACATCTTTGCACCGTGCAAAATCCAGCCACCATCGGTTTTGGTTGCTTTGGTCTCCATGCTGCCGGGGTCAGAACCGTGATTCGGTTCCGTCAACCCGAAACAGCCAACCCATTCACCGCTGGCCAATTTGGGCAGATATTTTTCTCGCTGGGCCTCAGTCCCATATTCATGGATCGGATGCATAACCAGTGAACTTTGCACGCTCATGGCGGAGCGATAGCCGCTGTCCACACGCTCAACTTCACGGGCGATAAGGCCGTAGCAAACGTGGTTTAGCCCGGCCGCCCCATATTTTTCAGGGATGGTTGACCCTAACAGCCCCATCGCACCCATCTCGTTAAAGATTTCACGATCAAACGTTTCGTGCCGATTGGCCTCGAGCACGCGGGTCATGAGTTTGCTTTGACAATAGTCATGGGCCGCGTCACGGATCATCCGCTCTTCATCCGTTAATTGATCATCGAGCAGAAACGGGTCTGCCCATTTAAATTTTTGCATCGCCATGGTGTCTCCTTTTTGTTGAGTTGCCAGCTGACAACTATATTTTTCTTTTGTTAGTTTGTTCGCTGTAGGTACTCTCGAAAATTTTATCTGCGTTTGCCGCTTCAAAGCCGTCTCGGCGCATTTCTCGGCCGATTTTTGCCAGCGGCAGGTCCGCATATTCCGGCTTTACTTTCCGTTCTGCAAATTCCACATAACTACCAGAAATCAGGTGTTCATCCCCATCTGCAAATGGGACGGTAATCATTTCAGCCACCGTTGAGGATTGAATGAGCAGACCATCGGCCGATTTTTTCGCCTCACCACCGGAGCTGTTGAGCTTGAAGCCATTCTGCTTCAAAAACACGTTAAAATCAGCAATTGTGTTATACCCATCCGGCAAATTATGGACCGAAACGGTGTAGTGGTTTAAGTAGTACCGGTTATAAATCCCCCACGCCGCATACTCACTTTCTTCTTGCAGGCGCAAAAAATCTTGGCGGGATGGCAGTCGCCACAGTGGACTGTGTAAAAACCGGTCCACGGCCGCCCCATCATCCAGATCAATGGCCAACACAGGGTCAGCCGTTACCTCATCGGTGTATGTGCGGATAATCGCCTGCGCCTCGTATGATAAGTCGCGCACCCGAAGTTCGCTAATAAAGATGCGGGGCAAGTCGGCCGTGGGTGGTGAATACCAATAGGCATCCAGCTTTTTGGCCGAAAAATGATAATAGTCTTCTCGCTGGTAACCGAAATGGGTGAAAATTTTCTCTAAACTCTGGATGCCCAATAAGGGGACACCCATCGTGCGAAAAGCGATATGGTCATTCTCAATATCATCGGCCGTTTCAATCACCCCGGCTCTGATCATCGTGTCTAAAATCGCCTGAACATCCGGCACACGTTCTTTATAACGGCGCATGAGTCCGTTTAATACTGCGTCAACTGTTTGCATAAGCTGTGATTCCTTTAAATTAAATTTTGAGACCATCATAAATTATTCCGCCTGACTTAAGAAATAGGTCAATTCGGCTGATGCTTTTTCAAGATGGGCGGCTATTAAGCCGCAGGCTGCATCGGCGTCTCGCTTTTCACACGCTGCCAAAATCGCCCAATGCTCTTGGTTCGATTTTGCTCTAAACGCCTCTTTTTGATAGACAAAAAAGTACCGGGCTACGTTGGTTTGCCACATTTTTAGGGTGTCTAGCAGGCGGGGCATCCCGGCCGGTTTGTACAGCGTGGTGTGGAATTCCCAGTTGAGTTCCCCCCATTTTATCGGATCAGGCCCCGCATCAATTTGCTTCAGCGCACTTTCTGCCTTGATCAAATCACTCGCTTGCAGATTCGGTATAGCGGTGCGTAAAGCGACCTGCTCTAACGCGATACGCATCACATAAATCTCGTTGGCCTCGGCCGCTGACAGCCTGGACACCATCGCACCCCGGCCGGTCGTAAAATCAACCAATCCTTCAGACTGCAATAAAAACAGCGCTTCACGCACCGGAATTTTGCTGACCCCATACTGCTCGGCCAATTCTTCCTGCCGCAAAGCGCTGCCACCACGCAGGTCGCCTTGTAGGATGGCGGTGCGCACGGCGTCGGCCACAAGGTCGGCCGTGTTGAGTCCAGATTTGAGAGAGGTTTTCATATCAAGGTGACTGAGCTTGTCGAAGTCCAATTGTTGTATTGTATAATATTATTTTATACGAGCAACCTACTCAACCCCTACGCCAAAGCAACGGCCGAAAAATGATTTAAACTCGAGGGAACTTTTTTGGATCAAGCGTCGTACTATACCCATAGGCCAAGCGCCACAGATCACTTTTTATTTAAACAGGAACTCAAATGACACGACGTATTATTCTCTATCTATCCATCACCATCGCTCTAATCGCACTGATCGTTGTCTCGAATCACAACATCGCCTTAGATCAAATACAAGCACACTTACCCATTCAAGAGCGGGTTTCAGACATCTCAACCGAATTGGCCAGTATCGAGCTACCCATCCCCGAACCGACCTATGCCCCGCTGCCCAAAGGGAAGTTTTTATCGGCACATGCAAAAGTAGAACGCTCTGATCGGGATGGTTGGGTGTTGAGTGAAGACTTTGTCTACGTCGATTCGTTTGGTAAAGAGTGGATCGCCCCGGCCGGAACAAAAACGGATGGCGCTTCGATTCCACAAGCGTTTTTATCAGCAACCGGCGACCGGCTAGACGGGAACTATTTAGATGCGGCCGTTGTCCACGATGCGTATTGCCAAGGGTTTAATTCTGATTTGCCCACATACCAATCTGAAACATGGCAGTATGTTCACTACATGTTTTACGAAGCGCTTTTGACAACCGGTGTGCCAGAACAACAGGCTAAAATGATGTACGCGGCCGTCTACATGGGTGGCCCACGTTGGGGTGAAGATGTTGAGGTCGATGGGGCGGTTGTAATCGGCACCAAAGAAAACGGCTCGTCGATGACGGTGAACATCGATAGTTCGTTGACTGTCGCCAATGCAGAACCAACGGCCGAAGAAATTGCAGAATTTGAAGCGATGCTTGCATGGATTGAGTCAGAAAATCCGACCGGTGAAGAGCTACGCGGCCGGTTAGAAAATGGCTCAAACTAATCAACCTCAGTTTCGCTTAAGCATTTTTGCCGCGGATGTACGCTAATTTCCGCTGATATTTGATAAATAATCACGTAAATCAGCGAGAATCCGTGAAAATCTGCGGCAAATTATTAACATGTGGCCTTATCCAAAACTCGGGTTAATCAAACAATCCTCCGTATTTTAGGGAAAGCAGAAATTAAGAATTTTTGAGATAATGCATCGAGCATGAACAAATCCAAAAATTCCCATCTCCGCAACACCCTATTAAGCATCACCGTGATCCTGATCTGTGCTGCTTGCAGTGGGCAGATTACCCCGGCCGATGATCAACCGGTTATCGATGCAAGCAGCTACGAGAATAAGCTAAAGGGGATGTGGCTAGGCTCAACAATCGCCAATTGGACCGGCCTGCGCACCGAGGGGGTACGGAACGAACCGCCGTTTTACACCGATGAGGATTGGGGAAAAGTACGGCCGGTCCGCTGGAGTGACGAGGAGCTGCCGATTGAATTTGTCTTTCAAGACCCATGGCTGGCCGATGACGATACCGATATCGAATATGTTTATTTGCACCTGATGGATCTGCACGGCACTCCGTTGCTCACGGCCGAGCAAATTTCGGCCGGATGGCAACAACACATCAACCATCACATTTGGGTATCCAACCAGTCCGCACGGTCGCTCATGCAGCTTGGAGCCAAACCACCCGTAACCAGCATGCTCACCGTCAACGAAAACTCATTGGCGATAGACGCCCAGCTGACCGCCGAAATTTTTGGGGCGATGGCACCCGGCATGCCGGAACAAGCGTTGCAACTCGCAAACTTACCTATCCAAACAACAGCCAGCGGCTACTCGGCCCATGCGGCCCAATTTTTTGTACTGCTTTATTCGCTTGCCAGTCAGGTCGATCCAACTCAAGAACCAAAAGAACAGATTTTGTGGATGGTGGGTGAAGCTCGCCGCTATTTTCCAGATGAGTCAAAAACGGCCGACATCGTTGATTTTGTTGTGGCTGATTACCTCAGCAACCCTGACACAACTGACTGGGAGCGCACCCGGGACAAACTGTACGAACGGTATCACCGTGATGCTGCGGCTAACGGCTTTGTTTATCGAGATTGGATCGAATCATCAGTTAATTTCGGCACGGGTCTAATCGCCCTGCTCTATGGTGAAGGGGATTTCAAACGCACGGTTCAAATCGGCACCCTGTCTGGCTGGGATTCCGACAACGGGACTTCATCGATGGCCGGTGTCATCGGGTTGATGATCGGCTATGACGCCCTTGTCGCTCAGTTTCCAGAGCAAGAGATCTCTGATCGGTATCATATTTTGCGAACGCGTGACAACATGCCCGATTATCTGCCAGCAGACCCTGAAGCGGAAGACACCTTAAGCGCAATGGCGGCAAGAATGATCCCGTTGGTTGAGCAGAGCATTGTTTCGGCCGGTGGCTCGGCCGAAAACGGCCGTTGGACTTTGCCAGCAAGGGGAGATGCAACTGTGTTCCAAAACCCGCTTGTGCAACAAACCATGCTCAGCCAAAACAATGCCGCACGGCTTTCTGGAACGATGGGGAGCGCCATGCTGAACGGAGAACCAGCTAACCAACTAGCTGACGGGCTGGAATTCGATTTCTCCGGCCGGGAAATTTTCGACATCCCGTCACCGGCCGTAATCATGGCTGATGGCAGCCCGATAGAGCTGGTGGTGACCTATGATCGGCCGGTTGAGATTGAACACATTCGCTTAGTTGAGGGAAGTGGAAGCGGGCTTGAATCGATTAAGGTTACATTGTTGGTCGACGGGCAATGGGTCCCGGCAAGTTTAGATGAAGCGGCTTCAGACATCCCATCCCCCCAAGCGTATGAAACAGTTGAGTTTTGGCTGATGGAGCCTGCCATCATTGAAGGGGTAAAGCTAACCGGCCGGGCAGAAGCGACCGATCAAGAGCTAGAATTTGTCGAGCTAGACACCTTTGCACCGTCAAAAGGTCGCTGAGCGATAAAAAGTTTCGGTCAGCCTAAAGCTTGATTTCCCCTTTTGCAAAGCGATCAAGTTTCGTAAACAAGTCTCGAAAAACCAAGTCACGGTCCAAGTGATACATGTATCGTATCGGATGGCGATTGGGGTCTGTAGCCCAAATCAAATGGTGATTTTCCCATTCAGCCTGCTCCATGATCCCAACACCGGATGAATCTCGCTGGGCGATAATCGGGCTGGGGACAATTGTAGATGGGGTCCATTCTGGATTAATCAGATAGGCGATGGCGATGACGTCCCAAATTTCTTTGGACCAACCAAAATGGTCGTCACTGTATTCCATAAATCGCTGCGCCAAAAAATCACCGATGGCACCTTTGCCCAGCACATATGCTTTGATTTCAGGCACCGTTGTGCGTAAATGGCTAGTCACCCCCGCACACGGCAGCATGACCAACGGAACCCCGCAGTCATAGAGAATTCGGGCGGCGGTCACATCACCGGCCAAATTAAATTCAATGGCGTGTGGCCAGTGCAACGCATTGCCCCCCAGCCAAACCACCGTAATCTTTTTGATTATTTCAGGCTGTAGCAGGATGGCAGACGCAATGTTGGTGAGTGCGCCGATGGCAACCACAGTTAGCGGGTCATCATCGGCCGAAGCCATCGCCCTAGAAATCAAATCATCAACCGCTTCGCTTCTGATCGGCGAATGGCGATCTTTTAAAAACGCGTTGGAGCCACGAAAGGCGAAGTTTTCGGCCGACAGTCCCAAGCGATCCAACAGCCGTTCGATTTCTTCGTAACTCAGCTCCATGCCGTGGCCGGGGCTGTCCGCTCGGTCATTAAAAAACGGAGCGGCGTATAACGCCTCGACGCCAATTTTTTCTTGAGAAAGCAGGGCATACACCACCGCGAACTGGTCATCAATTTCGTTGTAGGTATCGGTATCTAGCACGATGCGCGACCGGCCGGATGGTGGAGTTAAGCGATCAATTTGGAATGAGTGGGATAGGTTTGGAAACATGTCAGGGTACCTGCGATTAGAGGAAAAGGTCTGTTTGATTTGCGGATTGTGCGGTAACGTTTATAACCGTGCAAGGTTAATAATCGGCCGATGTGTTGAGTACAAACCATCTTCTCTAAATTTTAATTAAAAATCACTTATGTTTAATCAAAATATCAAATCTTTAACCGGCTTAATTGCCGCCACATTTACCCCAATGGACAACTCCGGCCAACTGGCGCTTGGCATTGTCCCAACGATCGTCAACCAGCTGATCAGCGAAGGGGTGGCCGGATTGTACGTGTGCGGCGGAACGGGTGAAGGGGTTTCGCTCACCAATGCTGAGCGCAAATTAACGGCCGAGGCTTTTGTCACAGCGGCTAACGGCCGGGTACCGGTTTTTGTGCAGGTGGGGCAGAACAGCCTTTACGCGGCCCAAGAGCTGGCCCAGCATGCGGCCGAAATCGGTGCGGATGGGATCTCAGCCATCACCCCAACTTACTTCAAACCAGGCTCTATCAAGGCGTTGATCGATAGCTTAAAAATCATCACTGACGGTGCACCAGACCTTCCATTTATTTATTATCACTTTCCAGCAAAATCAGGGCTACCGCTTGATTTACCCGATTTTGTTGAGCAAGCAGCTACCAAGCTGCCGTCGCTGTTCGCGGTTAAGTTTACCGATTCTAAATTGCACGATTTACAAGCGGTGCTGGCGGTTACAAACGGCCGGATCAAGGTCTTTTTTGGAACAGACGAGATGCTCTTGGGTGGGCTGGCGGCCGGGGCTTCTGGCGGAATTGGGAGTACCTATAATTTTGCAGCCCCGTTGTACGTCAAACTCATTCAGGCTTGGCAAAATGGGGATTTGGCCGAGGCTCAACGTTTGCAAGCTTTATCGGTTAAGATGGTGCGGACGTTTGTCCCGTTTGGTGGTATCGAAGGGCAAAAGGCGATGATGGGGATGGTAGGGCTAGAGTGTGGTCCGGCCCGCTTGCCGTTAAACACATTGTCGGCCGAGGCGATTGATCAATTGCGCAGCAACCTGCAAGAAGCTGGCTTTTTTGATTGGGGGCGCCCTGCACACTGATGCACGTTTGACCGCACTTACCCATCCCGCAATTTAAACCGCTGAATTTTACCTGTGGCCGTTTTCGGTAACGCATCGACAAACTCAACCCAGCGCGGCCGTTTGTAGCCCGCCATCTTTTCGCGGCAATAAGCAATGATGGCTTGCTCAAGCTCCGGCCCGGCCGTCTGATCCTCCATCAGCACCACAAACGCCTTCGGTTTGATCAGATCCGACTCATCTGTTTTAGAGACAACGGCGCACTCAACCACGGCCGGATGGCTAATAATCGTACTTTCGATCTCCATTGGGGATGCCCAAATGCCGCCCACTTTCATCATGTCGTCCGACCGCCCTGCGTGATGATAATAGCCATCCTCATCGACAAAATATTTGTCCCCAGTAAACAGCCAATCTCCCACAAACGTCTGCTTGCTCTTTTCATATTGGTGCAGGTAGCTGAGCGAAATCGACTCCCCTTTCAAGATCAGGTTTCCAATTTCACCCTGGGGCACATCTTCCCAATGTTCATCGACCACCCGCACCTCAAAGCCAGGGACCGGCTTGCCGCTGGCACCAGGCTTAATATCTCCCGGCCGATTAGAGATGAAAATATGATAGACCTCGGTGGCCCCAATCCCATCGATAATGTCTAACCCCGTTGTCTCTTTCCACTGGTGCCAAATGGGGGCTGGGAGCGCTTCACCGGCCGAGACACACAGCCTTAGCGATGACAAATCATAGCTGGTCAGCAGATCGGGCAGCGCCAAGCTCATCGCATAACCAGTGGGTGAGTTAAAGAAGATAGTTGGCTTGAATTTTGTGACTTGGGCCAGCACGTCTGTCGCCACCCGAGGAGAGCCTGCAAACAGCACGGTACTGGCTCCCACAGAAAATGGCATGAGCAGATTGCCACCGGTGCCAAAAGTGAAAAACAACTTGGCAAGCGCAAAAGTTCGATCACTTTCACGCATGCCAAGTACATTCTGTCCCCACAGTACCGAGGTGATCATTAAATCTTTATGCGCATGCAAAATCCCTTTCGGTTGCCCCGTTGAGCCACTCGAGTAGTTGAGCGTCGCATAATCTTCTCGATGGGTCCCAAACGTCTCACATTCAGTTGGTTCATTCCCAATCCAGTCAAAATAGGTACGTGCTCCGAACTTGGCTTCCCCAATCACGATGATGTGTTCTAGCTGTGGATTCGCTTCTCGGATCTGGTCAATTTTGTCCCAAAGCGCTTCG
>JAHDEN010000140.1 GCA_020628815.1 Chloroflexota bacterium
CTTGACATCGCCCAATAGACCAAGCTCGAAAGACCTAAGCTAGGTAAGTATTAGTACTGGCCCCGATCTGATAAAAAGGTCGGGGCTTTTTTATTAGATCGGGTGTGTAGGGTACCGTGTGTATTCATTTCAAAATACCCCCACTGGTTAGTGTCAGATCGGTTTGATTAAAAATGGGCTATTGGGACCAGCGGGTGCATTTCAGCAGGATGTTACGGTTTGAGACCAAAAGAAGATTACAGCGAAAATTAGCTTTTAAATTTTTTACTGGCGGCTGATGACAATTGAATATGTGAGCTTGTGCCTTGGCGGCATGCTGGTTCATAATGAAGCTTTTGCTCAAGCCGAACCCTACTTGAGTGAAGGCTAACAAATCGCTCGTGATTTAGGCAATGTTGAATCGACCTGCGCATTGCTGATCAATCTTGTTTGGCGAAATCGCATCACACAACTCTGAAATGCAAGAGGCTAATACCTTTCTATCAGAAGCGCTAGAAACAGCCCGAACGTTAGATCATCCTTGGTTAATTGGAGCGACGTTGATTTAATTGTGAGATTTTTATATTACCCAATCCCAATGGGAAGATGCAAAGCTCAATGGTTTAGCGCGAGTGGCGCACGTAATCGATAATGTAGAATCCGCTATAGAATTGGGGGAAAGCAGTTTGGTTATTCTAGATGAATGAGAGCACCAGAGAGTGAATGAGCTTAAATCGTTTTTAGCGGACCTCTAAATTCATTGTGGTATACATGACTAAAAGAAAGGCTTGATTACTTTATTATGTCAACTTCGAAATACCCATCATTTAAATCATTCAAGAGTCTTTACTCTGGTCGCTCAGGATACCTTTCAATTTGAACGCACCACCAAAATGTTTGAGGGTAAGCCGTTTCTACCCCGTTTCTCACACCACAGAAACGGGGTAGAAAGACAAATGTAATCAAGTATGTGATTCCCCCAGTGTGAGAAGATCAAACAATCGAACGTATTTTTAACCATAAATTTTTGCGAGTACAGTATAATGTCAACTGGGGATAGTACTGTGGGGCTATTTACATCAAACAGCCTCTTGAAAAATTAACTTAATTAAACATCACTCAAAAAAAATAACTTGAACAGTTCACGACGCACTCTAATCACTGGCGGAGCCGGTTTTATCGGCTCTAACCTTGCCCACAAACTATTAAGTCAAGGCCACTCACTCACAATTTTTGACAACCTATCGAGGTCTGGATGCCAACAAAATCTAGATTGGCTACGTCAAACTCATGGCGCAGATGCCTTTCAGCTTGTGCATGCCGATCTAACCGATTTCGAAAGTTTGAAACAAGCAACAGAAGGAGCCCAACAAATTTATCACTTGGCTGGGCAGGTTGCTGTCACGACCTCTGTCATTCGTCCTCGCGAAGATTTTGAGGCCAACGCAGTTGGCACGTTCAATGCACTTGAGGCGGCAAGAGAGGTTGGAGATGATCCCATCTTTTTATATACCAGTACAAACAAGGTATATGGCGGAATGGAAGAGATGAAGATCGTTGAAGGTGAGAATCGCTTTCGATATGAAACTCTCCCTCACGGTATCCCCGAAACCCAATCGATAGATTTTCATTCACCCTATGGCTGCTCAAAAGGAGCCGGGGACCAATATACACGCGATTACGCTCGCATTTATGGGCTACGCACGGTGGTTGTGCGCCAAAGCTGCATCTACGGCTATCGTCAATTTGGGATTGAAGATCAAGGGTGGATTGCTTGGTTTATTATTGCTGCCCTTAAAAAACGGCCGATTAAGATTTACGGCAACGGGAAGCAGGTTCGCGATATTTTGTTTATCGATGATCTGTTAGATGCGTATGAGTCTATCGTAGAGAATATCGAGCAAACCAAAGGGAATATTTACAATATCGGTGGCGGGGCCGAAAAGACGATCAGCATTTGGACCGAGTTTGGCCCACTGCTAGAAGAACTATTTGAAGAACCGATTCCGGTCACCTTTGAAGATTGGCGGCCGGGAGATCAACCGGTCTACATCAGCGATATTCGCAAGGCCAAAGACGAATTTGGCTGGGAGCCGCAAATCTCCCCCCGTGAAGGAATAACGCGACTATTTAATTGGATAAAGGGAAACCCTGAGCTTTTTAAACATCTGTAACACCTGAAGTAGCACAGCATCGAGGACTTTCATCATGTCAAAAATTATGCTAATCGGCTATAACCCGCCGGCTTTAGAAAAAAACACAAAGATCGAGGCAGCCCATTATCGAACTTGGCAGTTTCTTGATCCCTTGCTCGAAGATGGACATCAACTATGTTTGTGTGCTAATACGATGCTCTCGACTCAACCGGCCGATGATGAGCATCCGCCCGAGCTCCCCAGCGAATGGGGCACTCAGCTCACTTATCGGCCGATCGCCCTGCATCAAAAGCGCAGCTGGGTACGAGACCTGCAAAAGATCCATGATGAGTTTCAACCCGACTGCATCGTAGCTGTCAATTTTGACTGCTGTTTGGCTGCCACAAAACTGCAAACCGACCGGCCGATCTGGATGGACATCTACGGAGACTATATGACCATCGTACAGGCTGCCTGCTACCGGGCCGGAAGAGATCGTGGAATTTCTACGTCGGTCGCATTTTTTCGCCAAGTCTTGCAAACTGGAGACGTATTCTCCGGCTGCGGAACCCCGCAAAAACATATGTTGGCAGGTGAACTAGCGTTTTCCGGCCGCCTAAATTCCGAAACGTTTGGGTATGAATATACGCAAGTAATTCTGCCCGGCTCATCTCCCAAAGATGGCGCAGAAGACCTGGTAATCAAAACCCCCACCAACCTGCCTGAAATCCCAGAAGAGGCTTTTGTGGTGCTGTGGTGCGGGGGGTACAACACGTGGACCGATGTCGACACCCTGTTTGCCGGGCTGGAACAAGCGATGGCAGAGGATGCCAATGTACACTTCTTATCTGTGGGGGCTAACACCTACGAGGCTGAAGACAATGTCTACGATCGGCTTAAACAGATGATCGCCGGTTCAGATTTTAAGGACCGCTACCATATGTTAGGCTGGCGGCCGTATTCGGATGTCGCTTACTTTTACCGGAAAAGCGATGTGGGGATCAACATCGACGCGATGCACTATGAAACGGTCTATGGCACCCGCACCCGTTTGGTCGAAATGATCGCAGCCGGACTACCCGTCATCACCAGCACCGGTTGTGAACTAAGTGATCTGATCGATCATAAGGGGGCCGGGCTCATCTTCAACACGGCCGATTCAGTAGGATTGGGCAATCAAATCCTGCGCTTGGCAACCAACCGGCCGGAATGTGCCGAAATGGCCAAGGTGGCTCTAAACTATGCCCAGCAAGATCTATCATTTGGGGTAACCACAATGCCAGTGCGGAATTGGGTCAAAAAACCGGTGCATGCGCCCGATGAGACCGGTTTGTCCGCTCTAAAACAAGTGGAATATCAAGCCCGCTCTAGCGCTCGACAGCTGATTTGGCGCTTTACTGGATTAGGGTTTGTGGCAAACAGCCTGTTTCGCCGCTCGTAAGCCTTGCGCCTACTAAATCAAACCTGCTAATTTTCTTGCAAATTTCAGCCAAATCGATAGCATTTGTGCATGATATTTCTATCTTGGACTTTAGCCATTTTAATCGCCTTCTTTTTCACAATGGTGGGCGTCGTCAAAATTTTTGGCAGACCACCTAAGCTATTTAAGGAACAGAAGAAGAAGTTTTTTGACAAATACGGCATTGACCGTAAAGGGATTCGGTCAATTGGATTTGCCGAAGTAATGGGGGGCGTTGCGCTGTTGTTTTGGGCACAAAACGAATTAGTGGCTCGTACAGGTGCGATCACGCTCTTGTTTGTTACGGCCGGTGCCATCTACTTCCACTTCGTTTTCGATAAAAAACCTGAACCCCAAGCAGCCATCACCATGTTTGTGCTAACGGCCGCCTTTTTAGCCACCATCACTTTTTTCTAAACCAACATTGAGCGCAAAAATTGAGCCGGATGCAACGCCGTTCGCTCAGCCCCATCCTTAATTTGCTGCCGACAGCTGACCCCGGCCGCCACAATATAGGTTTCCGCCGGTTCAGCCCGCACCGCAGGCATCAAAACTCGCTCACCCATTTGGCGCGAAATTTCGATATGCTCCGTCTCGTATCCAAACGATCCGGCCATGCCGCAGCAGCCTGAGTCTACCTCACGCACAGTCACATTTGGCACCATGTGCAACAGCTTGTGACTGGGGCCAGTTCCAACTAGCGCTTTTTGATGACAGTGGCCGTGCAACAACACCTCGCACGGCCGGTCATCAAAGTCCAATCGGTGCACCCCGCTATCAGCCAATCCCGCTATAAACGCCTCTAAACTTAAACATTGCCCCGCAACCTTCGTGATTACGTCTGCCTGACCAGGCAATAACGATAGATAATCGTCCGTCACGGCCGACAATTCGCTGGGCTCCAAAAAGACAATCGGCAAGCCTGCAGCTGCCAGCGGTTCAAGCTCATCCAGCACCGTTTGTGCGATTCCCTGAGCCTTGTGAATCAGCCCTTTTGAAAGCGCAGGTCGGCCGCAATCGGTCACATCGACAAACTGCACCTCATACCCGGCCGCCTCTAACAGCTCCGTAGCCGCAATCGGCACATCGGGGTAGCTATAGGTGTGATAAGTGTCGCTAAAAAGCACCACTCGCCCCAAAGGGTTTTGCACAGATGGGGTACGGCGACCTGACCGCCAATGAGTAAACGGCCGATCTGAGAATCGAGGCAAGGATCGATCTCCCCCGATCCCCACAAAACGGGCCATTGCCCAGCGGACCGGAGCGATATTGCCACCCCAGTTGACGATGGGGGCCACACGGCCGCTTGCGATGCGACTTATCATCTCGATATTTGCAAAGATTTTGGCCCGCAGCGGCGTGCCGTGCTCTTTATAATATTGCGCCTGCCATTCCGCTTTGATCTTTGCCATATCAACCGACGAAGGACATTCTGACTTGCACGCTTTGCAGCTCAGGCACAAATCCATCGCACTTTTAGCCATCGGACCGGTAAATTCTTCTTGTGGCAAGCGGCCGCTTAACGTGTTGCGCAACACGTTGGCCCGGCCGCGCGTGCTGTCGATCTCTTCGAGCGTTGTCATAAAGCTGGGACACATCGACCCATAAGACGTTTTGCGACAGACACCGGCCCCGTTGCACATCTCGATAGCGGACGCAAAACCACCATCAGCGCTAAAGTCTAAAAGCGTTTCAATCGGTGCCGTGGTGTAGGTTTCCCCAAAGCGCAAATGCTCCGTCATTGGTCCTGAGTCGATAATATTCCCTGGATTTAGCAACGTTTCCGGATCGAAAATCCCTTTGATTTGGGCATACACACCGTATAGCTCTTCCCCATAAAAAATCTTGTTGTACCAGCTTCTCGCTCGCCCTTCACCATGTTCGCTCGAGTAGGCACCACCGTATTTGCCCAGCAGGCTGGCCGCAAACTCCGTAATTTTCGGCAGTTTTTCAATATCTTCAGCGATTTTGGCATTAATCAACGGCCGGATGTGTAGACAGCCTGCGCTCGCATGGGCGTAATAGACGATTTCCGTCCCGATCTCAGCACAAAATGCCTCGATCTGATCAACGTAATCGCCCAAATGTTCAACCGGCACGGCCGAATCTTCGATAAAGGCGACCGGCTTGTACTCGCTCCGAATGCTCATGAGCAGCCCCAATCCCCCTTTGCGTACCCGCCATACATCGTTCATCGTCGGCTCGTCTAAAATTTTCCGCACACCGGTCACACCGCTGGCCCGCTCAGCTACAAGCGCCTCAAGCTCGTTTAACTTTTGCTCTAGCTCAGCATCGCTCTCCCCATAAAATTCTACTGTCAGCACGCAGTTCGGTTCACCGATGATAAAACTTTGCATCATCCTAAAATATTCGGCCGACCCTTTACACAGCTCAAGCTGCATCTGATCAAGCATTTCAACGGCCGAAGGCTTTAACTCCAGCAGGGCCGGAACTGAATCAAGCGCGGCTCGGCTGTTGTCAAAATGAACCACTCCCAACCCTTTTTGGGTCGGCACATCGACTAAGCCCAGCGTCACATCGGTAACCACCGCCAACGTCCCTTCCGCGCCGCAAACCAATTTGGCTAGATTAAATCGCTCGTCATGTGGCAGTTCTGGGTGAAAAAACAGGCTGTCCGTTTTGGCATGGGGTGGCAGCAAACGGTCGATGTTGTATCCGCCACAGCGTCGCCAATGGCGCGGAGTCCCTTTTTGAATGATGGCTTGATTTTCAGGGTCCCAAACTAAGCCGTTGATTCCTCGGTAAATCTCTCCCTCTAACCCATCTCTTTGCTGGTGTTCGGCTAATTCGGCCGGGTCACACGGCCCCAATTCGGCCGTCGAGCCGTCTGCCAGCACCACGTTCATACTAATCACATGGTCGGCCGTCATCCCATATAAAATCGAATGGCTACCGGTAGAATTATTGCCAACAATACCGCCCATTCCGGCCCGGTTGCTGCTGGCGGGATCAGGGCCAAACTGCAGCTGGTGCGGCCGAAGGGCGTTATTCAAATGGTCAAGCACCATCCCCGCCTGAACCTGAACTGTTTTTGCAGCTACATCAAGGTCAACAATTTGATTCAAATGCTTGGTGAAGTCGATCACCAATGCTTTATTGACCGCTTGCCCAGCCAAACTGCTACCGGCCGCGCGGGGCAAAACAGGCACATGGTATTTGGCCGCAGCTTTAACCCCGTTTTGCACATCTTGGGTCGATGTGGGGATAAAAACGGCCAACGGCATCACCTGATACAAACTGGCGTCCGTGCTGTACAACGACAAGCTCATTTCGTCAGTCCGCACATCTCCTAATGTTGTGCGCTTCAGTTCTTGAATAAAATTTGAAAATTGCTGATCCATCATGCCGGTAGATTAGCATTTTCAATTCTAACGGGCCAAAATAGTCACATGGAAATCCCTTGCCCTCTGTGCGAAACCCCGGCCAGCCAACCCTACCATCAAGACCATCTGCGTGCTTACAACCGGTGCGCAACCTGCCAGCTTGTTTTTGTCCCTCCCCGGTTTTTCCTTTCTGCGGCCGATGAAAAAGCCCATTATGGGCACCACCAAAACTCTCCGCATGATATGGGGTATCGCAAGTTCCTGAGTCGCACGTTCGACCCGCTATGCGCAAAACTATCCCTGCACAGTCACGGCCTTGATTTCGGGTCAGGGCCGGGGCCAACCTTATCAGTCATGCTTGAAGAGGCAGGGCACACGGTTGATCTCTTTGACCCGTTTTTTGCCCCAGATGAATCGGTTTTTGATCAGCGGTTTGATTTTATCAGCGCAACCGAAGTCATTGAGCATCTGCATCACCCCAAAGCGGAGCTAGATCGGCTGTGGAGCTGTTTGCGGCCGGGTGGCTGGCTGGCCGTCATGACAAAGCGGGTTTTAAACCACCACGCATTTACCACTTGGCACTATAAAAACGACCCAACACATGTCTGCTTTTATAAAGAAGAGACATTTCATTGGCTAGCAGAAAAGTGGCGTGCAGAGGTCGAATTCCACGGAAAAGATGTTGTCCTGATCAAAAAACCGTGACTTACCGCTTATTGCTCATCAAAAAACAGAATTTACGGTCACGCTTCTTGACCGTTTTAGGGTAGTTATGTTAACTTTCGACCTATGACCGTCTCGGCCGAAAAGCTAAACCAAGCCGAAAATTTAATCAACGCAGGGTATAAACAAGATGCCGCCCTGATTTTGCGCAAACTTTTGCAAAGCGATCAGGAAAGTTGGCGTGCTTGGGATTTACTCAGCAAAGTCACAACCGGATCAGCTCAGGCACTTTGTATTCAAAAGGCCAACATCCTTAAAAACAATTTAGGGGATGAGACGATCCCGTACGTGCCGGTAGCTGTTCCACCCGTGACTCCTGCCCAACCGCAGGCAACGGCTCAACCGAAACCTGCGCAAGCGAAGCCTACACCCAAACAAAAAACCAAACAGGCCCCACCTCCAAAAACAAAGATTTCCCCCGTACGCTACTGGGCCTCGATTGCTGTATCAGGGGTTTTGCTCGGTTGCCTTGCAATCTTCCTAATCAACCTGTTTGCCCCGACTTTTAACCGGCAAAATAATGCGAGCGCAGAAACCGGCCAGTCGGCCGAACTTGTTGCGGCCGTCTTCGAAACCGCAACCCCGACCGAACTGCCTCAAACCATAGTTGAACCAGAAGAAGAGAGTTCGGGCCAAGAACTAGCAGAGCTGTTACCAACCAATACTCCGGCGGCCATCGCTAAAGTGATCGGTGAAAATGGGCAGCCGCGCGATGCGTGGACTCCAACCCCATCACCAACACCAACCAACACCCCCACACCGACAATCGAACCCACCCGCTTGGTCGATAACGGTAGTACAAGTTTTCCTCTGCCCGCCATTGGCACCGAGGAACGCTGGGTTGATGTGAATCTGACGCTACAAACATTAACCGCTTACCAAGGCAAATCGCCTGTGTTCCAAACCATCATTTCGTCTGGCAGGCCGCCGTATTACACAGTCACCGGCCAATTCAGGGTCTATTACCGGCTAGAAGAACAAACGATGGACGGCCGAGGACTGGGCTTTGACTACGTCACCCCAGGTGTGCCACACGTGCAATACTTCTACGGCAACTTTGCCATACACGGCGCCTATTGGCACAACGACTTTGGAACCCCAGTTAGTCACGGCTGTGTAAACGTGACTCCCGCAGATGCAGAATGGCTGTATAATTGGATGGAGTACGGGACCCTGGTAAATGTACATTACTAACAGTCGCTAACGATGTACTGGAAATGTTGGATTAGCCCTACTGAATTAACGTAACCCCTAACCCAAAACAGAAAATCAAAGCCAAAATATCTCATCATGTTAATTGATGGGACTAACATCGTGCGTGACTGAATTTTATATTCTTTGAGGAGAAGATTATGCCTTTAGACATCGTGCTTGGAGCACAATGGGGTGATGAAGGAAAAGGATCCATCACGGATTTGCTTGCTGAAAACGCCGATATGGTTGTTCGCTTTAGCGGCGGAGACAATGCAGGACACACTGTTACAGTCGGGGATCAAACGTTCAAACTGCATCTTATTCCATCTGGCATTATTCACGACGACACAATGTGTTTGATCGGGAACGGTGTTGTGCTAAATCCGGCCGTGTTTTTGCGCGAGCTAGCGGGATTAGAAGAGCGAGGGATTGATACTGGCCCTCATCGTTTAAAAATTAGCCGCAACACCCATCTAATCACTCCGGCCCACATCGCACTCGACACAGCCAAAGAAGCGGCTCGTGGCGACGGGAAAATCGGAACCACGCTACGTGGGATCGGACCGGCGTATCTCGACAAAATCGGCCGGGCCGGTGTACGGGCCAACTTGCTAGAAGATCCAGAGCAATTGGCAGACACCATCCAAACCCATGTCGCGGGACACAACGAAACGTTGACGAAAATTTACGGTGCGGAGCCGCTTGATGCAGATGCGATCGCAAAAGAATTCCTTGAATACGCCCGCAAAATCGCCCCCTATTTGGCTGATGGTTCGGTCATGACCGATGCTGCCCTAAAAGCAAACAAATTGGTTTTGGCAGAAGGGGCACAGGGAACCATGCTAGACGTCGATCACGGCACCTATCCATTTGTGACCAGCTCTTCACCAACTACGGGTGGTGTGATAACCGGTTTAGGTATTGGGCCAGGCTACTTGCGCAACATTCTGGGCGTCGCCAAAGCATTCAGCAGTCGGGTCGGCAGCGGCCCGTTCCCATCAGAGCTATTTGATGATGCGGCGGTACGCTTGCGTGGCACCGGAGCAAACCCATGGGATGAGTATGGCACCACAACCGGCCGGCCGCGTCGCGTCGGTTGGCTTGATCTTGTCGTGCTAGAACATGCTGTACGGATCAACGGCTTAACCGAAATCACCTTAACCAAGCTAGATATTTTAAGCGGCTTAGAAGAAATTCCGGTCTGTGTCGCTTATGAGATGGATGGCAAACGGATCGAGCACTTACCATTAGATCTGCCATCGCTTGAAAAATGTTCCCCGATTTACGAAGTTTTGCCCGGCTGGAGCGAAGACATTATGCAGGCGACCACCCCGGCCGACTTGCCAGAAAATGCGATCAAATATGTTCGATTTGTCGAATCTTATTTGGGCGTAACCGTTAATCGGGCCTCTGTTGGTCCAGAACGGGATCAAAATGTAGACTTTTAAACATCTACACACAGGGATGTAAAAATCCTGCCAAACATAAAAAGAAACGGCCTAACAAGTTTTGATTCCTTGTTAGGCCGTTTTTTATTTCCAATCTAACTTTTTATTCACGCAAAATTACTGTAATTACTCTTCATTAGCTCTTGAGAGTGGGGGTCCTGTCGGGTCCGTTAGTACATAAAAGCCATTCTTGTGGGGCATGTGCCAATGCTAAAATTTTCTGAGGTATAGATGTGTTATGCATCAAAAATACAAATCCACAATTGCTTCTTCTTGATTTGGCACACATTGGTGCTTGGGATCTTGTTTTACTTAAACAAAAGAAGTTGACTAAATTAAGGGCACCATGAAATATAAAATAAATAATTTTCACAATAGTACATCACAGCAGTCAGCAAAATTACGTCGCAGCATTTTTGTGTCTGTTATTTCTTTGCTTTGCTTATTTTCAGCGTATTTTTTCGCTGGTGATCTGGGAGTTGAGCCTGTTTATGCAGGTTCGACCTTAACACCAACTTCACCACCAACAAACACACCGGTTCCTACAGCCACCTCGCTTCCGCCAACTAGCACAGCCACTGTGCCGTCTCCGGCCGATACTGAGGTGCCAACCAATACCCCACAGCCTCCAGCTCCAACGAGTACTCCTCGCCCAAGCAGCGGCGGGCAATCAAATCCCCCACCAACTGAAGTTCCAACCATCGTCCCTACGGCCACAAATTTGCCTGTACAAGAAATTCCAGAATTGGGCGTGAGCGGCAACTTTAACTTTTTCTTTATTACCTCTTTAGGGATTATGCTTGGCTTGATGTGGCTCGGTGCTACTGTCAACAAAGTGGCTAAAAACGGATAGGATGTCCCAAAACCAATCTAGCTTAGCTGTCACGCTTGCCTGCTTTGTACTGGTTGTTTTCACTGCACTGTGGCCTCGCTCTGAGGTGCAGAGCTCGACCAAACTTCCTGAAAATACGGCCGATTTTAGCTGGGACCTTCCCGCTACCAACATGCGGCAGGCTGATGGCTCAGACATCATTCAAGAGCTTATCGATCTAGAAGATTTCTCGGCCGATGAGATCCCCGGCCGGCCGGAGCTACCAGTTCAACGCTGGGTAGTCAAAATCCCAGAAAACAGCCAGCCGACAATTGAACTCTTGGTTCATGAAACTGTCCAAAAATCGATTTCCACCTCTGTTCCAATCGCTCCGGCTCCAGCCGGTGTCCAGCGTTCGGCCGATGGAGACATCATTGGCGGCAGCTTCAAAAGTTCCCCTCTAGCCAACTACGAACTAGTTCCCACTATTTCAATCGAAGACATTGGCACGATGGCCGGGCAACGCTACGCCAGAGTCACCTTCTATCCGATCCAATTGACAACAGAGGGGGCACAAGCAACAGTCACAACAAATATTCAAGCCAACATCCACTTTAAACCGCTCCCGCCTCAAGAAGAAACCGGTGCAAAATCTTCAATCCAAAATAACGGGTTAGTGCCCGACCTCTTTCTAGAAGTTGAAAATAGCGGAATTGTCACACTCAATCACACAGACCTAACTACATCAGGCTTAAACTTTGGTGGCAAATCCCCGCAAAACTGGCAGTTATTAAAAGATGGGGAACCGATCCCTATGTATTTTGTCGGGGACAACGACTCTCAATTTGAACCCGATGAGCAGTTCTTGTTTTACAATGCCCCGTTTTTCAGCCGGTGGAGTAAAACCAACATTTATGGGCTATCTATTTCAGCCAGTGAGCCGGGTGAACGAATTACAACGATCAACTCAACCGCATCGGCTACTGTCACTGCAAGCTATACCAAAAGTCTGCTTTTAGAGCAGGACCTGCACTATACGCCCAACTGTTTCTGCGGGCAGCTCCCGGCCGGTCATAACGGTGATCGCTGGGCATGGCACGAATTAAGATCCCCCGGAAATGAATCTGCCACAATTACGTTTGGTCTTGAAGATTTCGACCCGAATGGCTCGGCAGAAGCCGTCTTTCATGTAATCGGATTCACCGAACTATTAGATGATAACGATCATGGCCTATCCGTGCGCTTAAACAACCAAAACATTGGCACTGTCATCTGGGATGGCAAAAAAGCATATACGGAAACACTGACCATTCCGGCCGGAACATTAGCTTCAAGCAACACACTGATCTTAACCCTTGACCAAGGCTCAGGCGCGATTGACGGCGCATGGCTCGATGCGATTGAGCTCACCTATACCAAAGGGAGCAATCAAATTTCACCCGGTGAACAGCTGTCTGTAACCACGGTTTCACCCTCCGGTCAAGTGGCGTTTAATCCAACATCGGCCAACAGGTTATGGGGATTTGATATTGGCGACCCGGCCGCACCAGCGATCATCAATGGTGGTTTAAATTCTACGGCTCCTTTTAATCTCAATGTCTCTTCGGAGGAAGCAGGGTCTTTTGCTTTTTCATACGATTCAGACTTGATTCGGCCGACTGTGCTTCGATCAGCCGTCCCCCTCACAGAAAATGAAGGGGATTACGTATTAATTGCCCCCGAAGAATTCCACGCTGGTTTAAATTCGCTCATCGCTTTACGCCAAAGCCAAGGATTAACCGTTGTTCTGGCATCTTTAGAGGGGATTTACGATCAATTTGGAGACGGGAACCCGCATCCAGATAGCATTAAAAACTATCTGCAACATGCGTATGACAATTGGTCTGAACAACCTAAATATGCCGTATTGGTCGGGGATGGCACATACGACCCTAAACTCAATTTAGAAAACTCCAAGCCAACTATTCTCCCTGTGAATTTTGTCAACGTAGATCCGTGGGCGGGCGAGATCCCGTCTGACAATCGCTACGCGCTGCTTGATGGGGATGACCTGCTGCCCGATATCGCAATCGGCCGGTTACCCGTTAACTCGTCCCAAGAGCTTGCCATCGTAGTCAACAAACTCGTCAAGTACCCCACAAGCAATTTTGCGTGGCAAAACAACATCACCTTTATCGCTGACAATCCAGATTCGGCCGGCAACTTTTCAACCATGGGTAGCACAATAGATCATCTGATTGAGTCAACCCGATACAAAATCAATCAGCTCGCCCATGATGGAATTGAAGACAACTTACCCGCTTTAAAAACCAACGTCTTAAACAGGTGGGGATCAGGGCAAGGGCACCTTGTCTATGCAGGCCACTCAACCGTTCATCAATGGGCAGATGAAGGGATCGTACACATCAGTCAAATCGAAGAGTTGCAAAATAAAAGCAAGCAGCCGATTGTTCTGCAAATGACCTGCTTCACAGGCTCATATCAAATGCCAGGTCTAGATTCTTTTGACGAAGCGATGTTACGGCATGAAAATGGTGGCGGCATTGCGGTTTGGGGCTCAACCGGCCTGGGTGTTGCTACAGGCCATGACAACATGGTGGAAGGGTACTTTGAACAGCTCAAAAATAATGAGACAACCACATTGGGAGATGCGATCTTGGCAGGCAAGTTAAATTTGCTCGTCAACTCCCCATCTCACACCGATTTGCTTGATACCTTTACTTTGTTAGGAGATCCGGCGCTACGGATCGCCCCGCCTCAGAGTTCGCTTTCAACCTATCTGCCTGTAATACAGCGTGCTCCGTAAGGTAGAAAAAGAGAGGCAACGCTCGTTAGGATTCCAATGAAAAAAAGATTGGCGCGAAAAAAAAGCCGTGGGCATAAGCAAGTTCTGCAAAATGTTATAAAGATTTTTAGCATCATGGCGGCCTGCTTCATCTTGCTCACCATCCTATCAAATGTCGCTAGGCGATCAGAACAGGACCAGTCTGTCTTTGCCCAAATCAGGGAGTTTGCAGACCTTACCCTTGAAGACCAAACATCTCAGCCCGTTGATCTGGCGGCCGTTGAAGAGACAATCGCCACCAAAGAGGGAGAATTAATAAGCAAAGAGGTTGACGCACAGTCAGAGTCAATTTTCCCAAAAGATACGGCCGAGCGTAGCGATCTTTTTGCACCGTCTCCAGAATTACCCGATTCACAGGATGAATTTGTTATTGAAGATTATCTGGCTAGCTTAGAGTCAAATCAGGTTGATCAGATTTCGGAGGAAGAAGTTGCCCCAGCAGCGTCGGCTTCAAATAGTTTAGAAGAAGCAGCGGTCGAAGAAATAGAACAGAGCGTTCTTGAAGCTGAACCTAATCAAGTAAATCTAGTCGAAGAGAGTTTGGCGGAGCCTGAACTTATTCAAAACCAGCCGCCACAAGTTTCAGAAGAAACAAACACAGAGCCATCGCTCAACAAACATGCCCAAATTTCCAGCTTACCTAAAATACCCGCTCTGGGAACCCTAAGTATTCCGAGTATTCATTTAAACGTTCAAACAAAAGAGATTCCCCTAATTGGCAACAATTGGAGTCTGTTTGAATTAGACGATGATGTGGGGGTTCTTGAGGGAGCAGGGCAGTATCCAAACGATAATTTAAGCATGGTGTTTGCAGCCCATGTCACAACAATATGGCCATTTAAAGGCCCTTTCGGCAATCTCTACAGAACAAGTTTGGGCGATGAAATCCGTTACACCGATGAAAACAACGTGTATATCTACAAGATTTCCCGTTATATCTATGCCCACCCCAGCCGCGTTGATCTATTGTTTAAAGAAGACGGGGATCAAATTATTTTGGTGACGTGCAATGGATACAACCTAGTCACAGATAATTTCGATAATCGCTTAATCACCTATGCCACATTGGATCGAGTAATTCCAATCGCTACTATCGAAGAGTTTGCATCTGAGTAGCACGTTTTAAAACAGAAAACCGGATCCTTTGCGCCAGACTTTTCCCCGTTTCAATTTTTGCTTTCAAAGGGCCCCTCCCTTACGAAAAAACTTTCTGGTTTTCAAGAAAATCGAGCCAATTTCCCCAATTATTCACACCCTAGTACCATGTAATTTCAAAAAAATAATGTAAGCTGAGTGTAAACGACTTTACATCACTAGTTCCTTAGTAATACGAAAGTCTGTAAATATGTAACTTTCTCACTTGCGGTGTTTCTGTGTTAAAGCACGACGAGTGGATATTAGGTAAAGATGAAAACTATTCTCAGCAAAAAATATTCTCGATTCATTATGGGACTTGTGCTGTTTGGCGCATTCGCCCTTTTTTTGAGCCAATCAACAAGTCAAACTTCGGCTAGCCAAAACGATTATCAAATCAATTTAGCAACGGCTCAAGATGTTGAGTATTGCCAGTTAATTAGCAATGGTGATTTTGAAGATGGGGTTATGCCTTGGATCACCTCTGGTGAATTCAAAATTACGGCCGGCCGAACCGGAAACGGACTATCGATCATTACCCCATATGCCCGCCAGCGCTTAGCGGCCGAGCCAAACAAAGATTTCACCATTACCGGCTACTACAAAACATCTGGAGAGTTTGGACCTAACTGGACCGGAATCGGTATCGATTTCTTAGACGGCGTCATGGAAATCAGTGAACAAGTTTCTGAAATTACTGAGCCAGAAGAGGAATTTATACAATTCGAAATTTCAGGCACAACGCCCGAAAATACGTCAGCCATCCGCGTGTGGTTTTATTCCGGCAATGGGGTGACGATGACAATCGATGATATCGAAATCGCTTGGAACGATTGCTCAACCACACCACCACCAGCACCAAGCCCAACAATCACACCACTCCCAACCGCCTCGCCCACAGCGACACCACTGCCCCCCACACCCACACCGATGCCCACACCAGAACCACCACAAAATCTAGAGACTAATTTGATTTTTGATGATGCGGTTTCATCTGATTGGATTCTAGGCTCATGGGGTGTTGTTTCACTCAACACATTGGCAAAAGAGCCGGTATTTGAAGGAGAAAATTCGTTAGAAATCAGCCTAGCAAACGCTTTTGCGACCGCTTTCTTCGAGACAAAATCCACCCTCCCAGCGTCTGATCTTTACTCGGTTAACTTTATGGTGAGTGATACAAACGAATCGACTCAAACCTTTGAAGTAAGGCTTAAAAATAAGGCATTTAAAGATCTCAGCAGCTCCACTGTAGTTGTCCAAACGGGCGAGTGGAATGAAGTTAGAATTCTTTATAGCGATCTGCCTGAAAATGAGGTCATCAAGTACATAACAATTACGAACAGCGTTTCGTCAGCTCCGGTCTATTTAGACAATATCTATATCGAGCATGCGGAAAGTGATGTAGGTGGGCCAACACTATTTGATAATCAAATATTCCTACCACTCATCACCAGATAGGTCAGCGCCACACCACGGAAAGCAAAAACATGAGTCATCCCGAATTTTCAAAGAGAGAAGAATCGGGAGGTGGATGAA